>JBHHZN010000203.1:0-4868 GCA_046758155.1 Acidobacteriota bacterium
TCATCGCGGCCGCGGCATATCTCACGGCCCCTTTCGGCTCCTCGCGCCCCGAGGAACCGGTAGGATTGGGAGGGGACGGGAAGATCCATGTCCCGCTGTTCGTCAAGCCGGAGCTCGTCAGGCCGACCCCTCGGTTCCGGTTCACCTTCGATCCGCCCGAGGTGCTGGCGGACCTGCGCTCGGAAGAGAAGCTCGACGTGGTCATCGAGGGGGCGTCCGATGACATGGACAAGTGCACCCGCCTGATGCACTGGGCGCGCCGGCAATGGGAGCCGGGTGTGCCGAGCCCGTACCCTCCGATCAACGCGAGGGTGATCCTGCACGATATCCGCCGGGGGTTCACCGGGGGGTTCTGCGCCCAGTACAACTACGTTCTCGTCCAGGCGATGCAGTCGTTCGGGATCCCCGCCCGCTACGTCAGCCTCATAGGGCACGAGGTGATCGAGGCGAGGCTCCCGGATGCAGGCCGTTGGGTTTGTCTGGATCCTCTGTATGACACCTATTACGAGGATGAGGACGGGCGGGCCCTGTCCGTCCTGGAAATCCACGCCTTGATACGAAACGGCCGGCCGGTGCGGCTTTCCGATGAACACCTTGTCGGCGACGTGGAATCGCACATGCAGTCGTTCCGATCGTTCGCCGTCTGGCTCAAGAACGACCACGTGAGCTCGCCGCTCAACTTCTCCGACCTGGAGAAGTACAAGGTGTACTTCCTCGACGAGAGTACCCAGAGCAGGGCTCTCCCCCCGGGGACGCTCACGACCTCGGAGCCACTCGATCTTTATCCGGGGTAGGTTGACAGGTTACCGCCGGAATACAAGATTTTCCCCCCTGATGGGAGACGATCAAGCCGAACGAGTGCATCTGGACCACCAGGGATACTACCGGCTCCTGCGCCTCGATACGGATGCCACCGCCGAGGAGATCCAGCTCGCCTTCGAGATGCTCGGCGAGTGGTCCGACGAGATGCGCGGCGCACCGATGGCCCAGATCGAGCGCGCCTACAGGGCTCTCATCAACCCGGCCTCCCGCCGGACGTACGACCTGGTGTGCACCGCTCCGTCACAGCAGGCCGAACCGCGCCGCGGGCGACTCGACGATTGGCGCGTCCTGGCGGCGTGTCTCGTCGTCTTTCTCGGGATCATCCTGTTCGTCTGGGCCCCGATGTTGACCACCCGGTTCAAGAGCTTCTCGCCCGGGGATCATCTGCTCGATCAAGCGGACCAGCCGTTCGGGGTGGTAGTGAAATCTTCCGATCTGCATACCTTCTCCGCGAACATCTCCTCGGAGGCCTACCTCATCCGCCTGGATGGCTCGGGCGACTCCCGCTGGTTTCCCGCCAAGGAGATCCGCGCGACCTTCCACCGGGCTGATTGACCTCCGCCCGTCCTGGACCTTTTCCGCTCTTGTCCGGATAAGGACAAGGGGAACGGCGCAGGGCGTCTCCGTTCCCCTTTCCTGGGCCGACTTGCCCGGGGAGCCTCCCGTTCCCGGGCAGGTCCTGTGGGCCGATCATGCTTCCCGGTGGCTATCCTCCACCGAGCGGGCGATACCCCCTCTCAGATCAGCTCACCGACGAAGAGGAAGATGCCGACGAAGGAGAAAATGGCGATGGCCCTCCACTTCGTCAATGTATTTTCCTCCTTTAGAATGTGTATTTCTGTTATAGTAACTATCTGATAACAATCTATTAGTATATGCACATCTTTACAATTGTCAAGGCAAAAATTTGCCAGGCGCGGCAAGTTTTTCCGGAAGATACTTATCGATCACGTAGTTCAGCCCGTGCTTGGCCAGCGCCTGCTGCTCGGCGCGCACGCCCATCTTCAGCATCATCTCCACGGCGCGGACCCATCTCTTGTGGTGCCGGATGAACGGATCGTTCTTGATCGCATCCTGGGCCCTCTTGATATCGACCTCCTTGAGCGGGTGGGTCGGCAGCTTGTAATCGATGATGTCCTGCGGGGTGATCCCCAGAAAGGTGGCCTGCGGCACGCAGAAGTATTCGTTCAGATGCGCGGCGTTTCCCGATCCGACCTTCAGCGTCCGGTAGATGTTCGAGATGCCGTACGGATCCCCGTCCACGAAAACGTAAACCGGGATCTTCTTGAAATCGGCCAGCCGCCGGATGAACCGCCGGCAGGCGCGGGTGGGCACACCGCCCATGGAGATCAGGATACAGTTCGCCCGCTTCCAGAAGGTGTGCTTGACCAGGCGCTGGAACATGCCGGCCGTCTCGATGACGAGGATGAACTTCGCCTTCGTCTCGAACCCCAGGTTCTCGACCGAGATCGGTATGGAGTAGGCGCCCGATCCGAACTTCGTGCAATCGATCCGCAGCGGTTTGCCCGAGTCGGCCTCCCTGTCGATGATCGTCAGGCGGCCGGCCACCTCCCCTCCCTTTTCCTCCGGAACGAATCCGAGCTGCTCGCGATTGACCGTGAACAACGCCTCCACGTCGTCCATGACGGTGTCCGATTCGGTCTGCTCGAGAAAACGGCATTCCTCCCAGTTCTTGCTGACGTAGTACGCCTCCCTCTTGGTCGCGATATCGTCCTGTTCGACGAGCTCCTTCGACAGCGACATCATGCGCAGCGTCTGCGCGAAGGTCTTGACCGTGGAGACCGTCAGCGTCCGCTCCTTCTTGCGGCCTCGCATCTCCAGGTAGCCGTGCTTCGGGTCGTACTTCACGTTGGACAGCGACCGGAGCGGAAACTTCAAGCTCGGCTTGCGTCGCGCGAGGATCTTCCGGTGCACGTCGCTCGCCTCCCGCCGGATCTTTCCCACGGTCGCCTTGGCCGCTTTGCCGGGTTTCGCCATCGTCGTCTTGCCTCCTGGTGGACTCACAGCTTGCGACTCTTCTCGAGGGTTTCCTTCAGGGTCGCGACAACCCGCGCTTCATCCCTGGCGGAAAAGCCCAGGATCTCCCTCAGCGCGATGCCGATGTGGGGGATGTACTTCTCGATGTAGGAACGTTTCTTCTCCGCCTCCTCCTGGCGCCGCCGGCGCCGCAGGAAGGCGCCCAGCCGTCGCCCGCACTCCTGCAGGGCCAGCCGGATCTCCTTGACGATCTCCGGATAGGATGCGATCGCCTCCTTGCTCTCGGATGTGAACGGCACCCAGGCCGAGGCCATGTGCACGAACAGCACCATCGGGGCGGTGGGCAGGGCTCCGCGGGCCTTGGCCAGGCCGTATTTCTTCCAGTCGGTCTGGATCACCGAACGCGTGACGGCGCAGGCCGATTGCTGGTACTGAAGCGGAACGCGGTTGGCGAAGCGCCAGAGATCGACCAGCTCCTCCGCCTTGAGGGGGCCGCCGTAGGCCAGGCCGGCCTCGATCTGGAAGGGATTGCCACGGTAGACGGCCGGGCTACGCGTGACGGAGGTGTAGAGGTCGCATCCGGGCACCATCGCCGCCAGTCCCCGCTGGATCAGATCCTCCCCGATGGGAGAAAGGCAGCTCGTCGGAGGGCTCATGATCTTCACGCGCGGGATCCCCTTGTAGAGCCGCTCGACCTGATCGGGCGTGAGCGAATGCGGCCGCGCCTTCGGCCGTAGCCCCGCGGCGACCGCGATCTCGTCGGCGACACGGGCGCTCACCCTGGAAAAATCGCTCTGCAGGGCACCGCGCAGGTTGCGTGAACGCGTCTCCTTCATCATTTTCATCAGAACGCCGAGTTCCACACCGTACGGGTGCGGCTTGATCGCCACCGGCTCGCGCGGAAGCTGGTCGCTCAGCCGCGGGAAATGGGCCGTGCCACCCTTCGGATCGGCGTAACGGATATCCGCATGCGGATTCGCGAGCGCCGTCTGCGCGATGTAATCGTCCACCGACCGGCGCCCCTTCTTGTAAGTGCCCTGCAGTTGCATGGAGACGCACGTGCCATGCTCATGCGGCCAGTCCTGCACCCCCTCCTCCAGGACGACGGGCATGTTCTTGCGCGTGTCGATCTGGATCTCGTAGGCGTTCGCCGGCCGTCCCTCGGCCGTCCGTGACACGATCCGCACCGGCTTGCCGGTGGTGAGCTGGCTGTACATGCCCGCCGCCGAGATCCCGATCCCCTGCTGTCCCCGCGACTGTTTGAGGATGTGGAACTTCGATCCGTAGAGAAGCTTGCCGAAGATCTTCGGGATCTGCGCCTTGACGATCCCCGGGCCGTTGTCGGACACGGAGATCGCGTACCGGCCTTCCTCGATCTCACGGATGCAGATCTCCACGTCGGGGAGGATGCCGGCCTCCTCGCAGGCATCCAGCGAGTTGTCGACCGCCTCCTTGATGGCCGTCAGCAGGGCCTTGCCCGGATTATCGAAACCGAGAAGATGGCGGTTCTTGGTGAAAAACTCCGAGACGGAGATCTCCCGCTGACGAGCGGCCATCTGCTCGGCCGTCCCCTTGCGCGCCGCGGGAGACGCTTCCCTGGGCCGAGCGCCGGCCTCACCTCCCGAGGCCTTTCTCCGCTTCGGCTTGCGAGCCGGAGCCTTCTTGGCGGTCCTCGACGTCCGGCTCCGCCGTCTCGAGGCCTCCGGCGATGAACCGAACAGCCTCATCTGGGATTCGCCCGCTTTCCCTCGTGATCGGTTCTTGCGCGGCGCCGTCTTGGGCCGCATGGATTGGCTTGCCACGGACTTGCGCACTCTGGGATTCTCCTGGATGACGAGCGGTTGAGGAAGGGACACGCGAGGCAACCCCATTTTAACGTAGAGCCGCTCAAATGTCCTCACGCCCGGGCGGATCCCGCCTCCCGCTGCGGCCCGTGCCGCCAGACCGCCTCACGCACGGCGGCCGACTCCACCGATTCGCCGTAGTCGACGAATCCTGTGCTTCCCGAAAATGCCATCCGCCCATCCTGGGTTGAGTTTCCGGAACCC
>JBHHZN010000204.1:0-4857 GCA_046758155.1 Acidobacteriota bacterium
AAGCGGTCCTGGCGCTACGGCACGATCTGTTCGCTCGGGTCGGTCCTGGGAGGCGTCATGGGCTACCTTATCGGCTGGCTCTTCTGGGAGGAGGTGAGCGGCCTGTTCTTCACGTACGTGTTCAGCCGCCAGCTCTTCGAGCAGGTGGCCGCGCAGTACGACGCCTACGCTTTCTGGGCCATTTTCACCGCGGGCTTCACGCCGATACCGTACAAGGTCTTCACGATCTCGGCGGGCGTGTTCGGCATCTCGTTTCCGATCTTCCTGGCGGCGTCGGTCGTGGCCCGCTCCTCCAGGTTCTTCCTGGTGGCCGCTCTCGTGAGGCGCTTCGGCCCCGCGGCGCGGGTCTTCATCGAAAAGAATTTCGGCTGGCTGTCCATCGTGTTCGTCATCCTTCTCGTGGGCAGTTTCATGCTCTTGAAGCTGATCCTGTGATCCTCATCGCGATCTTGCTCGGCCTCCTCGAGGGGGTGACCGAGTTCCTGCCGATCTCCTCCACCGGCCATCTGATCGTCGGCGGGCATCTGCTCGGTTTCACGGGGCCGGTGGCTTCCAGCTTCGAGATCTTCATCCAGCTCGGCGCGATCCTGGCGGTCGTCTGGGTGTACCGGAGGCATCTGGGCAGCGTGGCGGCGGGGGCGTTCCGCCGGGATCCGGATCCGGACGCGTGGAGGTTGCTCCGGAACCTGGCGATCTCGTTCGCGCCGGCCGGCGTGGTCGGGCTCCTGTTCCATGGTTTCATCCAGGAGCATCTGTTCGGCCCCTTGACGGTGGCCGGTTCGCTGGTGGTCGGCGGCGTGGCGATGATCGTGATCGAGCGGGCGCGTCCCGAGGGGGGCGTGGATTCGATCATGAGGATCTCCTGGTCGATGGCGTTCGCCGTGGGTTGCGCGCAGGCCTTGGCGTTGTTTCCCGGCGTGTCGCGGGCCGCGGCCACGATCATGGGCGGGATGGTGTCGGGACTGAACCGCAAGACGGCGACGGAGTTCTCGTTCTATCTCGCCATCCCGACGATGTTCGCCGCCACTCTCTACGATCTGCTGCGTTCCTGGTCGGTGCTGTCGGTCGATGAGCTCGCGCCGTTCGCGGTGGGGTTCGTCATGGCCTTCGCGTCGGCGTTGCTGGCGGTGAGGGGGCTGCTCCGTTTCATCTCGCGCCACGATTTCCAGGCGTTCGGCTGGTACCGCATCGTCTTCGGTGGCTTCGTGGCGGCATACTTCCTGCTGTAGCGGCCTCGAGGCGCTTCTGCGGTCGGCCCGCGCGGCGGCGGTCGTTCGCCCCGGGGTCGCTCCCGCGGCGACGCGTCCATCCGCTCGCGAGGCGTCTCTGCGGTCGTCTCGGTCTTCGCTGGAACTCCGCCCTTGTGCTCGCGCCCGACGCCACCGCCTCGCTCGCGGGGACTCGTTCGCGCCGCTCCGCTGACGGGGCTCAGCCCCGCCGTGCGCTCGTCCGGAGAGGCCGGATCGGAGCTTCATCCCCCCGGGTGGCAGGGATCAGGGCGACAGGACGCCTGACCGCTGGTTTCGTTGAACCGATACTGCCGCCGAGAACTGGTGCTATGCTGAATGATGTGAAACGCAAGCTCACGCCATCCGTGACCGACACCTCTTGCGCCGCGCGAGCGGTCCAGATCCGTCTGCTGCGTCGTATGTCGGCGCGTCGCAAGGTGAAGCTCGTGGAGGACGCCAACCGAACAGCGCGGTGTCTGGCCATGGCCGGAATCGCCCTGCGGTCCCCCGGAGCCTCGGCCGAGGAGCGTCTTCGCCTCCTCATGGACCTTTTCCTGGGTCAAGAGCTGGCGAGGCGCGTCTACGGACCCGAGGCGGCCCCATCGCGCCGATGACGCCAACCGATCCCGAGGCAGTCAAGGTCATTTTTCGCGTGCTCCAGGTTTTTGATCGAATCGGGGTCCCGTACCATCTCGGCGGATCATACGCGAGCGCGATCCACGGCGTTCCCCGTCAGACCCACGACGTGGACCTCGTCGTGGATCTCAGGCGGGATCGAGTGTCCGAGCTTGTCCGTTCCCTTGCGGGCGAGTTCTATGTGGACGAGGAGGAGGTGGAACGCGCGGTTGCCGCGCGTGGCAGCTGCAATCTTGTCCACCTCGCCAGCGGAGTCAAGGTCGATCTTTTCGTCAAAGGAGCCTCTGCCTTCGACGATGCGGAGTTCGAGAGGCGCGTCCCTGTGCTGCTGGGAGAGGAGACACCCCGGGAGGTCTTTGTGAAGTCCGCCGAGGATACCCTGCTGCGGAAATTGTTGTGGTATCGGCTCGGCGGAGAAGTGTCCGATCGCCAATGGGAGGACGTTCGCGGGATCCTGAGCGTCCAGGCCGACCGTTTGGACGTAGAGTACCTATGCGGTTGGGCCGACCGGCTTTCCATACGCGATCTCCTCGACCGACTCCTTGTCGAGGGGTAGGAGAGAGAGTACCGCCCTCGGTTTCTTGGACAGTTGAGTGATCGTATTCATGGCCCGTTCTCTGCGGCATGAAGGTGTTCTCGGTACGTCGCCGGCGAGATGTGGCCGTGGTGCTCGATGAGCCATTGCCGATCATAGCGTACGTGCTCGCCGCGCCCCGTCTGGTCTGAATCGGTGATTTGAGGCCAGCGTCTCGGGCTGCGACGCCGACCCCAGCTCAATCTGGGTATAATCTGCACGATGGCACCTCCTTCCTGTCTTGTTTCTCACAAACGGGATCGTAACGGAGATGCCCTCCGTCAATGTGCTGAAAACGCACATGTTATTTGATCGAGGATCACGAGCTCCTATTCAGTCCCCGGCCAGGCGTCGCTGGTCGGCGATCCAGGTATCGACGTCTTGCTCCAGGATATCCAGCGGCACGGCGCCGCTGCGGAGGACGACGTCGTGGAAGTCGCGGACGTCGAAGCGATCCCCGAGGGCCTTCTCGGCGCGTGCCCGCAGTTGCTTGATCTTGAGCTCGCCGATCTTGTAGGCCAGCGCCTGGCCGGGCCAGGCGATGTAGCGATCGATCTCGTTGGTGATGTCGTACTTGGTCTTGGCGGCATTCTTGGCGAAGAAGTCGATCGCTTCTTGCCGGGTCCATCCGAGGTAATGGATGCCTGTATCCACGACGAGCCTCACGGCGCGCCACATCTCGTACGTCAACTGTCCGAACTTGGAGTAGGGGTCCTGGTAAAACCCGAGCTCCTCGCCCAGGCTCTCCGCGTACAGTCCCCATCCTTCGACGAACGCAGTGAATCCGGTGTACCGCCTGAAATCGGGCAGGTCCTTCTGCTCCATCGCCAGGGCGATCTGGAGATGATGGCCGGGGACGGATTCGTGCAGCGACAGCGCTTCCATCTCGTACTTCGGGCGTACTTCGGGGCGGTACAGGTTGACGAAATAGGTCCCGGCCCGGGAACCGTCGGCCGCGGGCTCGCGGTAGTAGGCGGTCGTCGTGTCCGGCGCGATGTTGTCGGGGATCGGCTCGACACCGTAGGGGATCCTGGGAAGCCTCTTGAAGAGCCTGACGAGCTGCGGGTCGATGCGCCGGCTCAGCGCCCGGTAATCCTTCAGCAGCTCCTCGGGGCTGGAGTCGTAGAACTGCGGGCTGGTGCGCAGGAATCGCAGGAAGGCCTGGAAATCGCCCTCGAAGGCCGTCTTCCGGATGGTCTTTTCCATCTCCGCGTGGATGCGCGCGACCTCGTCGAGGCCGATCTGATGGATCTTCTCCGGCGTGAGATCGGTTGTCGTGTATTTTCGCGCGAGGAAAACGTACATCGGCTTGCCGCGTGGCAGCTGCCAGACACCGACTTTTTCGGTGCAGGCCGGGAGATATTCCTGATCGAAGAAGGTCGCGAACTTGCGGTAGGCGGGTATGACCTTGGCCGCGATGGCGCGCCGGGCCTCCTCGACGATCCGCTCGCGCCGGACGGCGGGGATCGTCTCGGGCATCTTCTTGAACGGCTCGAAGAATCGGCTCGTGGTCGGATCATCCACGATCTGGGCGGCGATCTGATCGGGCACCCTCTCCATGATCACCTTCGGATAGACGAGGCCGAGGCGCATCCCCTCGCGCATCATTAAGATCGTCTGATCCATGAACGCCGGAAAGCTCTCGAGGCGGGCCAGCCAGTTGTGGTAATCCCGGAGGTCGCGGAAGGGAAACGCGCTCATCGTCTCCGTGATGTTCTGGATCCCGTCCATCTGGTTGACCGGCAGCAGGTACGTCCGGTAGGCGAGCTGTTCGTGGGCGTTCTCCTGTTGCTTGCGGAAGATCGCCTTGTTGAGGCGGTCCGTCTCGCTGAGCCCCGCCGGATCGATCCCGTCGAGCTCGGCCATCAGCGCGGCGGCGTGCTCGCGCCGCGCGCCGTAGGCGGCGAGGCTCTCGTCCCGCCAGCGGTCTCCGTAACGTGCGTCTCCTTGCAACGAGGCGAAAACGGGGTCATCCCGCAGGGTGTGTTCCCACTCCCGGTGGAACAGGGCCCGCAGCTTGGCGGAGTCCCCGGTGGGGGCGGCCTGCGGCGCGGCCGTCGTCATGAAGACACCCGTCCACACGAGCCACGCCACGGCGATCCGGTGTGCATCCATCGTGAATTCCTCCTTTGTCGCGGGAATGCGGGGGAGAGAACGCGCGGTCGCGTCTCCTTCGTCCCGGTGGGTGCGCGCGTCATTCGTGAAGCTCCACCGCCCCGGCGCGGGCCACCAGGCTCACGGCCGCCAGGACGATCGCCGATCCGATGAGCATCCTTGCCGTCAAGGCCTCGTCGCGAAGCCAGCCGATCGCCACCGCGATGACCGGAACGACGTAGGCGACCAGGGCCATCCGTTTCGCCGGTAGGTGGCGCAACAGCCAGTAGTAGAGGCTGAAGGTTATCACCGATCCGAATATGG
>JBHHZN010000205.1:0-4793 GCA_046758155.1 Acidobacteriota bacterium
TCTTGAGAGCGTGGCTGTAGTAGTCGCCGATGACACCTTCGTAGATGGCGTAATCCGTCTCGCTTCCCAGGCAGGTGCCCGACCAGGAGAGGTTGATGTTGCCTCCGGCGCCCGTCGACACGGTCAACGGTGCCCCCAGCGAGGAGTCTCCCGGCACGCGGCCCACGGGGAAGGGGCCTCCGATGCTGAAGGAGTGGTTGAAGGTTCTCCCCTGGTAGACCACCTCGAACTTCCAGATCCCGGGCTCGACGCCGGCGAGATTGAACGACCACCACCACCAGGAAGCGGCGAAGTGTGGGTTGGTGATGCTGTGGGTCCAGCGCGTCCAGATGGCCCCGCTGGGCCTGTAGATCGTGTACTGGCTGACCTGGTTGATCCGCTGATCGCGGTAGTACGTCGTGAAGAACACGGTACCGCCGGAATTGAAATTGGTCGAGTCGTTCGGGATCTCCTCCTGCGGGCACGAGGGCATGACGGCGGCCGCGAACCCTGTCGTCATCTTGTTCACCGACGAGTCGAAGTACGGTCGCTGTTGCGCCCACCAGGAGGTGATGGGGTTGCAAGGGCCGCTGTGAGGCTCGACGACGGTGCCGGAGGGGTCATGGATCTCCAGATGCAAGTGCGGCCCCGAGGAATTCCCGGAACTGCCGACGATCCCGAGGAATTCTCCCTGTGCCACGCTGTCACCCACCTGCTTGGATGTCAGGGAGAACGCCTTCATATGCCCGTACCAGGCGATGGAACCGTCGGCGTGCCTGACGAACACGGCATTCCAGTCGCTGTTGTTGGGGAATGTGCAGCTCCTGTCGAAGTTGCCGTCCTGCCTCAAAACGATGGTCCCCGGAGCGGCGGCGACGATCGCCACCTGGTCGTTGTTCACCCGTTTCCAGGGAAACGGCCACGTGAAGTAATCGATGCCGCGGTGGTTGCCGGAGCTCAGATCGTAGGTCCGCGCGCCACATGCGAAATCCAGGAGACTGCCGGGGAAGATCGGATCGAGATCCACGAAGTTCGAGACGCCATGAACGCCGAAGTCCCTGACGCCGTTTTGCGCCTGCAGGGGCCAGCCGAGCAGGACGCCCGGCGCCGCCGCGGCGGGGAGTCTCCCTTGAGCGGTGAGGATGGCGATGTTGCGATCGATCTGTGCCTGGATAGCGATCCGCTGTTCATTGGTCAGGTGCGGCACTTTCGGGATGACGAACTCGCCGCCTCCGGAATCGGCGGCCTGGGGCAGGGACTGAACGGCCGATGCGGCCGGGGTCGCCATCATGCTGGCCACGGACCCGGCCGTCACCAGGGTCAACAGGAACGCGTGACAACCTCTCCGTGGCATATCATCCCCCCTTGTGCCCTGGTTTGGTCCTTTCACGTCCGGGCGCGCAGTCTACGCTGAAAATACGGTCCAGGTCAAGCTTTTTCTGGCGTCTCCGCCGCGGTCCGGCCCCTGCGACCCATCCCGAGGACGATGGCGGTGTCGTCCATGCTCCGGTTCCCGCGGGCGACCTGGCGCGCCTCGCGGCGAGTCCGTCAGGAAACTGCGCTATCCTGGTCATCCTGGCCGAGGCGTGCGCACCGGGCGGCTCTCGCGGTGCAAAGGGCCTGTCATGGACGGTGGAGAATCAGCGCATGGAAGATCACGACCAGAAATGGATGAGCCATCTGGCCATCGTTCGACACGGCGAATCGATGCGCAACGTCGCCAAGAGCCGCGCCGAATCCGAGGGTCGCCACCAGTACGGAGGGTCGATCCGGGACGTCGATGTGGACCTCACCGAACGGGGTGTGGCCCAGGCCGAGGCCACCGGGCTTCATCTGAGCGAGCGCTTCAGATTCGATATCGCCTATACGTCTCCTTATCGTCGCACCCGGCGCACCGCGGAATGCATCCTCGAGAGCTTCCATCCGCCGCACCCGCTCATCCTCGAGGAACGGCTTCGCGAGAAGGAGTTCGGGATCCTGGACGGAATCACCAGGGCCGGCCTCGCGGCCAGGTTTCCGGAGGAAATGACGCGAAGGCAGAGGGAGGGCAAGTATTACTACCGGCCGCCCGGGGGGGAGAGTTACCCGGACGTGAATCTGCGCATCCATGCCTTCCTGGCCTTCCTGGGAACACTGACGCGCGAATGGAGAGGAAAGTCGGTGCTGGTTGTCTGTCATTCGGTCGTCGTTCTGTCTTTCCGCCGTTTGCTGGAACGGCTGACCGAACAGGAGTTGCTGAGAATCGATCGTGATCCCGACCAGGAAATCCGGAACTGCTCCATCACCAGGTATGAATTCGATCCTCACGCGGGCATATCCGGCAAGCTCGTGCTGCGTGAATTCAACGCCACGGACCACCTGGCGGCGCTCGGACCGAGCGGACCCGAGCGCAGATGAGCCGCTCGCCGAGCCCCGGCGTGAATAACACTTGATCTGTGAGGCGTCGCGGACCTCGAGGATGCGCCGTTACGCGACGCTTCTGTATAGGTCCCGGAAGCGGTTGTATTGACGAGCCAGGAGGTCTGGGTCTGGGCGCAGGGCGGCATCGCGGGGCAGGATGATTCGCTGCCCGTGCAACCCTTGCAGCCCGTGACGCAGCATTGGCCCGTCTTCCTCCTGGAGGACGTCGTTTCGAACCCTGATCAAGAAGTCGGGCCGGATCGCAAGGAACATCTTGTCATAGGCGGCGTGGTGAAGTTTGCAAACAGCGATGCCGTTTGAGACCATCGGTTTGCCTTCCGGTTCGCTGTCGGGAACTATGTGCGCTGCGTCGAGGAGCTTGTCGTGCCGCAGCCTGCACATGGCGCACTGGGAGCGATAGGCTCGAAGCACGCGCGCGCGAAACGCCTGCTGGTGAAGACGTCGCTTGACCGTGGCCGTGATGTACCGGCGTCGTGCCATCGTTCCGGAGTCGCTGACCGCCGTGCGGTCCCTCATGTCGGACATGCTCCCGCTCATATACCTGGCGTCGTCGACGGCAACTCGAAAAGTCAAAGAGGAGGGATCATCGCCAACGATGTAAACTGGCCAAACGGCCAGATACTTGCCCCGCAGGATGCCGTGAAAATACGCCAAAGGTACGCGAACCTCCATCGCGCGGCGAAGCGCGACGTTTTCATGATGCCGTGGGTTGTTGCCGCGGTAGCGGTAACGCAAGAGGCCGTCCGGACCAAACGAGTCGTCATACGGTCCCGAGGGTGCTGTCGTGATCGAGAACGGGATCTCCGGAATCAGCCTGGGCTTGAAGATCCCCTGCGGACCCACCAGAGGCACGCGCGTGCCGTCAAGAATGAAGCCGGTCTGGAGTGTGTCGCGGGGAAGGACTTCGCCATGAAGCCGGACCTGCTCCTCGAGGAATTCGAAGGCTGCGAGCCTGACCCTGCTGTCCTGGGTGCTCGACATGGCGAACCAACCATACCAGCAGCGGGGCTGAAACGGAACAGGGACCGCAGACAGGGCCGGAGATGTCGCGCCGCGCGCATCGGCCAGGCTCTCGCCTTGTCCGAGGTTTTCGTGGAAACCGTCGAACAGGAGAGGCCGAGCGACGCCCTCGGTCCGAGCACGAGAGGATGGGCAGGGCGGCGCCGTGCGGGTCGAGGCCAGCCCTCTGGACGCGCCGGCTGACGCGCGGGTAGAATGCCCCGAAAGAACATCTTCCGGGAGGAACCGCCGTGCGCGCCGCCATCGAGAAGCTCTGGCCGGAGCTCGACTGGATCCAGGACGAGAGCCTGCGCGAGGCCGTGACGGGCACCTGGATCAAGGCGTTCGAGATGAGCCCGCTGGCACCGGAGGATCTCGACCGGATCCCCTTCACGCTCCTGATCCCGGACTGTCCCGTCACGTTCATGGAGCACAAGCGCTGCGTGGTGCACATCGCGCGCCGGGCGGCCGAGGCGATGCGGGAGTTCATGGGCAAGGCGTTGCCGATCGACATGGATACGGTCATCGGCGGCGCGATCCTGGCCGACGTCGGCAAGCTGCTCGAGTACGAGAAGGCCGGTGGCAGGACCATCCAGAGCGCGCGCGGCAAGGCCTTGCGCCATCCATTCACGGGCGTCCACCTGGCCATGCTGTGCGGTGTTCCCGACGCGGTGTGTCACATCATCGCGGCCCACTCGCGCGAGGGAGACCTGGTCGCGCGTAGCACCGAGGCGTTCATCGTGCATCATGCCGACTTCATGAGCTTTCTTCCTTTCAAAACCCTGGCCTCGAAGAAAGGATGAGCCGGTGAACGAGACCATCACGGCGCGCATGGCGCGGTGGGCCGCCGAGCTGACCTACGAGGATCTTCCCGGAACGGTCATCCACCAGGCGCGCCGGTTCCTGCTCGACTCGCTGGGCTGCGCCTTGGGCGGATTCTCTCAGCACGATGTGACGATCGCTTTGGAGGTCCTGGAGAAGACCGCCGGCAGCGGGCCGGCCACCGTCATCGGCACGGGGCGCAAGCTCGACGCCATCACCGCCTCCCTGCTCAATGCCCTGATGGTGCGCGTGATGGACTACAACGACATCTACTGGAAGCAGGACCCCTCGCACCCGTCCGACCTCATCCCGGCCGCGCTGGCCTGCGGCGAGCTGAAAAACCGCGGCGGCCGGGACCTGACGGTCGGGATCGTCCTCGGCCACGAGTTCGAGCAGAGACTCTGCGAGGCCGCCTTTCCCGGCATCCGGGAACGGGGCTGGCATCATGCGACCCTGACCGCCTTCGCCGCGCCCATCGTGGCGAGCAAGATGCTCGGCCTGCAAGCCGGGCAGATCCAGCACGCGATCGGCATCTCCGGCAGCCGGCACGCCACGCTCGGAGCGGTCACGGC
>JBHHZN010000206.1:0-4726 GCA_046758155.1 Acidobacteriota bacterium
GGTGAGCCGTCACCTCGATGCAGAACTCGAAGCCGTCGTGTCTCAATGGCACGGATCGCAGGAGCTCGAGGCGGAAAGCTTTGTAGCAGGTCGTCACGTCGGTCAGGCGGGTCCTGTACAGCAGGTTGAAAAAAAGGGTAAGCAGCCGCCCTCCATAGTAGTACCTCCGATAGGAATGAGGATTCCCTCCCTGGATCCGCGATCCGTACACCACATGGGCGCCGTGGCCGAACAGATCGATCAGCCGCCCATAGTCCCCCGGGTCGTACTCGAGATCGGCATCCTGAATGATGACGACATCACCCGTGGCGTGGGCGAGGCCGGTTCTGATCGCCGCCCCCTTGCCCCGGTTGCGCCGGTGCCGGAGGAGGACGACCGACTCCCCCTCGATCCGATCGGCTGTCCCGTCCTCGGAGCCATCATCCACGACGATGATCTGTATGGTGAATCCTGGAGCCGACTGCGCCTTCACGCGGCGGATGACCTCCCGGATCGTCCCCGCTTCGTTGTAGGCCGGGATGATGACCGACAGATTCACCCGAGGGTTTTCCCGCTTCCGTGCTCGGAGCATCCGGCCATCAAGCTCACGAACTCTTCGAACAGATGGCCGGCATCATGCGGTCCGGGCGATGCCTCGGGGTGATATTGCACCGAGAAGATCGGCAACTCTCGATGCCGCATTCCCTCCATCGTGCCGTCGTTGAGGTTCACATGGGTGATCTCGATTTGCGGCGGCAGGGAATCCGCGTCAACCGCATAGCCGTGGTTTTGCGCCGTGATCTCCACGTCGCCGGTCGATAGGCGCTGCACGGGGTGGTTGGCGCCGTGGTGACCGAACTTCAGCTTGTAGGTTCGCCCTCCGAAGGCCCGGCCGAGAATCTGATGCCCGAGGCAGACCCCGAACACGGGGAACCGGCCCAGGAGGCCCCGGATGGTTTCCACGATCGGGTCCAGAGCCTCCGGGTCGCCCGGGCCGTTGGAGAGGAAAACACCCGACGGATGCATCTCGATCACTTGCCGGGGGGTCGTGCCGGCCGGCACGACCGTGACCCGGCATCCCGCCTGCGCCAGGCAACGCAGAATGTTGTGCTTGATGCCGAAATCGAAGGCGACCACACGGAAACGCGACCGGCGCCGTCGGACCGTCTCCCCCGTCCACACCGGTCCGCGGGCCGTTTTCGCGGTGAACGGCGCCGAGCAGGAAACACGGCCCACCAGATCCTGCTCGCCCAGACGGGCCTGCCTCCGGGCCTTCCGCGTCAGACTTTCCACGACCAGATCCCGGGTGGAAACGATGCCGCGCAGCACGCCTCCCGACCGCAGGTGGCGCGTCAGCGCTCGCGTGTCCACCTCGCTGATGCCGACGACCTGATTCTCCTTCAGGTACTGCGGCAGATCCTTGCGCGAGCGCCAGTTGCTGTGGATCTCGCTGATCTCGCGGACGACGAACGCCTCCACCTGGGGACGCTGCGACTCCTCATCGAAATCATTGACCCCGTAGTTGCCGATCTCCGGGGCTGTCATCGCCACGATCTGGCCGTGGTAGGAGGGATCGGTCAGGATCTCCTGGTAACCGGTCAAGGACGTGTTGAAGACCACTTCTCCGCCGCGCTCCCCGGACGCTCCGAAGCCGCGCCCGCGGAACACCCGGCCGTCTTCCAGAACGAGGAGCGCCTCCATCCCTTCGTCTCAGACCGTGCGCCCGACGAGCGACGCGATCTTGCGAACGTCACTCATCATGGCGTCGAATTGATCCAGGTAAAGCGACTGCGGCCCGTCCGACAGGGCATGGTCGGGATCCGGGTGAACCTCCACCATCAGGCCGTCCGCGCCGACGGCCACCGCCGCCAGGGACAGCGGCGGGACCTTGTGCCGCTTGCCCGTACCGTGACTCGGATCCACGATGATGGGAAGATGACTGAGCCGTTTGACCGCCGGCACGGCCGAAAGGTCGAGCGTGTTGCGCGTGTGGTGGGAAAACGTCCGGACCCCTCTCTCGCAAAGAAAGATATTGTAGTTGCCTTCCGCGGCGATGTACTCGGCCGACATCAGAAGTTCGTCGACCGTGGCCGACATCCCTCTCTTGAGCATCACCGGCCTGGTCGTGCGTCCCACTCGTTTCAGCAGGGAGAAGTTCTGCATGTTGCGCGCGCCGATCTGGATCACATCCGCATACTGCGCGACGATGTCCACGGTCTCCGTGTCGAGCGCTTCGGTGACGACCTTCAGTCCCGTCTCACGGCGCGCCTCGGCGAGGATCTCGAGACCTTTTTCACCGAGCCCCTGGAAGGAATACGGGGAGGTGCGCGGCTTGAAGGCGCCACCTCGCAGGAAATGCGCGCCGGCTCTTTTCACCCTGCGGGCCACCTCCAGCGTCTGGTCCAGCGACTCGACCGCGCAGGGACCGGCGATGACGCAGAATTCCGTTCCCCCGATGGTATGGCCTCCGACATCGATGACGGTGCCTTCCCGCTTGATCTCGCGTGAGACGAGCTTGAAGGGCTGGGTGACCGGGATGGCCTGGGCCACTCCCGGAAGGACCTCGAACTCCGCCGGGTCTAGGGCCCCTTGATTGCCGGTGATGCCGATGGCCGTACGCAGGGAACCCGGAATCGGATGGGCCTTGAACCCCTTGCCCCGGATCCTCTCGACGACGGAGGCGATCTCCTCCTCGGAGACCCCTTGTTTCATGACGATGAGCATGTCGGGGCATGTTACTCCCGCCCTCGCGGGCATTCAATACGTATCTCCGGCGGACGCACCCGGCGATCCCCCACCGCCCCCGCCGCAGACGAGCAGGGCCGGCTCCATCCTCCTCTCCCATCGAGGACGGAAGGGGGAATGTCCGTGTTCAGTGCGGAGCGCTCCGCCGGCGTCCGAGCGCATCGAGCACCCTGTGCGCGGCCGCATCGTCGGGGTGATCCCGCAGGACACGTTCGAGCAGTCGCGCGGCCCGATCCAGATGCCCCTGCGCGAGCCACGCGGCCGCCAGGTTGACCAGCGGCCCAGGTGCCCGCGGATCGATCCGCAAGGCGCGCTGCAGGGGGCCGATCGCCTCGTCGGGCTGATGCTTGATCAGGAACAACCGGCCGAGGTTGTTCCACGCCATCACCTGGGACGGGTCGATCTCGAGCGAGCGCCGGTACCAGCGGATTGCCTCGTCGAATCGGCCCTTCTCATCGAGCATCACCGCGTAATTGTAGGCGGGGGCGGCGCTTTCAGGGGCCACCTCGACGGCCCTCTTGTAGTCCGCTTCGGCCGAGTCGGCGCCCCCGATCCGTTGATGGAGGATGCCCAGGTTGTTGTAAGCCTGCTTGTGGCGAGGAGCCAGCCGCACCGTCTCTTCATATTCCCCGATCGCGGCGGGAATGTCCCCCATCGCTTCGTACAGGGTCCCGAGGTTGTAATGCGTTTCCGCCCGATCCGGAGCGATGGACAATGAACGCCGGTATGCCGTGCGGGCCTCCTCCCATCGTCCCCGCTCCTGGTACGCGGCGCCCAGGCCGAACTGGGCCAGGGCGCTGCGGGGCGAGGTCCTCACGGTGGCCTGGAACAGCGCGAGAGAATCCGCCCAGTCCGAACAGCGCTCCGCGGCTCGCAGCCCGAAGAGCGCCGCCGGAATCGCCACGATTCCCACGGTCGCACCGAACACCCACCGGGGCCGCCCCCGCGCCGCGCGGCTCGCGATCATTGCCAGTCCCGCTCCCGCGGCCAGGCAGAGCCCGAACGACGGCAAGTACAGGAGGCGCTCGGCCATGACGACGCCGATGCCGAAGAAAAAGTTACCGACCGGAGCCAGGGCGACGAGGAAGGCGGCAATTCCCAGGGTTACCCCCGGACAGCGCCTCCGTGCCCACCATGCCAGGGTCAGGATCCCCAGCACACACCCGGCTCCGGCCAGAGCACCGGGCTCCAACGGCGATGCCAGTGTCGGGACCTGCGCGAAGGAATAGTCCGCCGAGAGTTTCGCCGGATAGATCATCAGCCAGAGGTACCGCGTGAAGACATCCAACGCCGTGGAGATCCGCTCAGCGACGCTCGTCGCCGAGAACGGGCCCTCGATGGCCCCGATCCGCGGCCCGAGGATCGCGAAGCGAGCGGCGAGGTACAAGATCGCCATCGCCAGGAACGGGAGGATCCGCTTCACCCTCCGGAGGAATCGTCCCGAAACCAGATCCTCGGCGAGCAGCAGGCCCGGCAGGACGATGGCGTTTTCCTTCGACAGCAGGCCACAAGCGAACAAGGGCCATGCGAGCCAGGGGCGGTCCCTGCAGAGCCAGGCTGACAGGACACACACCGCGGCCAGCAGCTCCGCCCGCCCGACCACGCCGATGACCGCCTCGGAGTGCACCGGATGGGTCGCGAACACGATCGCTCCCGCCGCGGCCGCCGCCAGCGATCCGGTGAGACGTCGAAGAAGCCGGAGCGCCACGGCGGTCACCGCGCCGTGCAGCAGGAGGTTCACCAGGTGGTAGCTCCAGGGCGTGGCGCCCGTCACCAGATAGTTCAGCCTGAACGACAGGATCGTCAGCGGCCTGTAGAGATCGCCCAGGGCGTCCTGGGCCGCCCAGTAGTGCGACAGGAAGATGTGGCCGAGTCCCGCGGCTCCCGTCACGGACGGGTTCTGGAGGATGATGTAGATATCGTCGAAAACGAAGCGATCGGCCAGGCTGGGAACGTAGATCCCACACGCGAGCAGGAAGACCCCCAGCGTCAGCAACCGGAC
>JBHHZN010000207.1:0-4707 GCA_046758155.1 Acidobacteriota bacterium
GGTATCCGGGGCACGACCGGTCCATGCGGGATCCCGAAATACACACCGGAATGGCGTGCTCGAAGGTCGAGCACCGAACCGATGGGAGAATCGAGCCCTGTTTCTATGTCCCCCAGGTGGACGCCGGGTTGCCCCCCGTCGGCATACAATCTCCAGCCATCACCCCCCGGCGTGTGCTCGAACAGGATGCCGACTCGGGCCGCGCGAGCGAATGCCTCGGCGCGGGCGCGGGACATGGCGGAGGCGACGTCGCGTGCCGCCGCGTTGAGCCTCATGGAGCGCAGGGATGTCGCGATGGATGGCACGCTGGCCGTCAGGATCAAGCTTGACAACGTCATGGCCACGGCCAGTTCGGGCAACGTCATCGTGTGCGTCGATCGCGAGAGGGCCCGCGGGTCGTCCGATGGGCGAGAGGGTGGGACGCGCCGATCGCTCCGTTACCGTCGCGTCCCACTGCCGTTACCGCCTGGGTTTTGAAACCCGGAGCTGGTCACGGATCTTGTCGAGAAACTTCTCGCCGATGCCTCGGATCTTGAGGAGATCGTCGATGCTCCGGAAGTTTCCGTTCTCCTCGCGGAACTCGACGATCCTGTGGGCGATCACCGGACCGATGCCCCGGATCGTCAGGAATTCCTCCACGGCGGCCTTGTTGATGTCGACGGTCGCCGGCTGCTTCTCCGACGCCTTCGCTGCGGCCGGCACCGCGCTGACGGGTGTCGGTGCGTAGACGAGGATGGCCAGAAGACCGGCGAAAAGAATGCTCGTCCAGCGGCGCCCAGCGCTCACTGCTCCAATCGGTTTCATCAGTTCCTCCATCAGGTGGCGGGCTGGATTCAGTTCGTGGTTGACGCGACGCAAGTCGACCGTTGCCCACCGCGTACGATCGACCTCGTCGGGATTCATCCTCACGCGCTCGAGGATGGAGGGGGTGGGTGGGGGGATCCGGAGGATCCCCCCTGGGGGGGTGCTTCGGGAAGAGGACCGTGAGGAGAGCTGGTTGGTGAAGGGGGGCATCTCCCCGAAGCGCCCGAGATCAAGATGGGTCAGGACCGGGTGAAGGCGTTCGATACGGGTGCGTGCCGGCGGATCGAATCGTGGGTCGGCAGGCACCGTCGGCGAATGCGGCTCCTTCGAGGCGATCGCCAGCGGGAATACCCGGAAGTCGAATGCAGGAGAAGGTGAGCCACTGAACCTCCATTTCGACCTTCCCGGTTCTCCCAGTAAGCGCCCGCGAAAATAGAAGTCCGGCCGTGGCCATGTCACCTTCTCCCGCAAGATTGAACTCCCGACAAGATGGATGCTGTGTTCGTACAGCCCGGCTTAAAGCAACATGTGTGCCAGGCAATGGTGACGCCTCACGAAAGCCTCCAAGTCCCTGTCCGCCATCGGGTTGGACCCGGATCGATCGGCGGGATGCGGCGAAATGCCGCCGGAGAATCTGTTCGGAGGGGATCCACGCGAACGGTGATCTGTGATGTTGTGTTGCGCGGTCGTTGCCCGAAGGGGTCGCGAGGCGCGAATCGACTCAGGAACGGACGCGGGGCCGTGGCGTCTCGGAGGTGCGGCGGGTGCGGTGCGGCCAGAGACCGATGGCCGCCAGCGCCCCGAGACCCGCCAGGGTGAGCCCGTCGCCGAATCGGCGAGGTGGCGTGTCGGTGAAGACCGCGAGCACCTGATGGTCACCCTGCGCCACGTCCAGGAACAGGACAGGCTGGTGCCGGCGCGGCTGGAGGATGGCCGTTGGTCTTCCGTCCACGCGGATCGTCCAGCCGGGGAACCTGTAGGTGTTGATCCGCACGAGCGCGGGCCCGTCAGCCTCGACGCGAAAGCCGATCATCCAGGATCGTTGGCGGAACCGGCTTATCCGGGCCCGGCCGCGGACCACCTCGGCTTTTGCCCGGGCGGCATCCCGGCGTGTCAGCCCGGTGTAGCTCACGCCGGCGGGGAGGTGATCGAACCACCGCAGGGTGTGCGCCCGTACGAACGCGGCGTCGAACGTGGGGGCGGGAGCATCGACCCCGCGGGCGACGAGATCGTTGTAGGGTCTTTCCTCGTAATCCACCCGATCCACCGGGAGACGACGATGGACGCCGAGGGTCCCTCCCAGACCCGCCGCCAGGCAGAACAGCGCGCACAGCGCCAGGGCGGCCCTCCAGCGGCGCGGTTGAGACGCCGCGTTGTCCCGGCTGGGCCGCGGCGGCCCCCACACGGCGAAGGCCGCACCACAGAGAAAGGCCATCGAAAAGGTCGCCAAGGTCAGGAAGCGCCAGGGGAACTGCACGAACTTCAGCGGGGGCAGAGCGGCCCAGAGAAGACCGGATGCCGGCAGCGTCATGAAGATGGCCGCCGCCGTGACCCAGAGGTAAAAGAAGCCATGCCGAGCCCCGGATGGCGATAGGCGCCGCATCTTCGAAAACGCGCTGGCGGCCAGAACCGTTCCGGCGATCTGCAGCAGGCCGAGACGGAAGGACATCTTGTCCTGCAGGCCGGGGAGACTCAGTCCGAATCCCCAGGGCGACCAGATCAGCTGCCGGGGATAGACGAAGTGCTTGTCATACCTGACGTACGACGCCGTGTATATTCTCAGGTCGATCGCCGCTCGCTCGAGATAGGCCGGAACGAGGAAGAAACCCGCGATCGCATAACCGATGGATATCACGATCACGACTTTCCCCAGCCAACGCCACTCCAGCGTCCAACCCTCCCTTCCCCGTCGTACTGACAGCACGAGCACATAGGCGCCCACCAAGGCCGGGACGAGCATGGTCGTGATGGTGTGGGCCGTCGACATCGCGGCGAGCGCGAGCGACCCGACGATCATGTCCCAGCGCGACCCGCGCTCACGCAGGTTGTGGAGGGAGAGGAGAAGGAGGGGCAGGAAAGCGAAAACTGTCAGTTCGGAGAACGCCTTCCGGACATAGAGATCCAGCAGGTGGTAGGGGGCGTACGTGTAGGCGGTTGCCGCAACGAGGGCGGCGGTGGGCCCCCAGAATAAGCGCGCATACTGGAACATGGCGATGGCGGAGACGAGCATGATGACCACGATCGCGGCTTTCAGGGAGGTGATGATGCCGGGACCGAGGAGGTGGAAGAACTCCGCCACGAGATAGAAAAGCGGAGCGTAGTAGTTGGGGTGAGGATTGCCGTAGCCGGCCGAGATGTCCGGGAACCACCTCGGTGGGACCTGGCCGTCGCGGAGGACCAGGTCGTACTCGATCAGCCGAAAGACATGCAGGTCGTCATGTCCCTCGTACCAGCCGGGTACCAAGAGGGGAACCAGGGCCGGCAGACACAGCACCGCCGATAACACCCAGGCGTGGCGGTCCAGAATCCTCCATCGGTGCGAGGATACGGCCTTCCGGACGGTTTCTGGCATGAGGGAAGTCTCCCGATCATTTTCAGCCAGCGAGGCATGATAACAACATGCGTGGGCGGCAGGGAAGGCTCCGAGAGTGGTAACATCGTTCAGAGATGGCTGACTGGAGCAGGGTTTTCATCGATGCGGCGGTGGCTCTTTACTGCCTGGGCGTGGCCGTGTCCGTCACGATGTTGGTCACCAAGAGGAGGGACCGGCTGTACTTGATCCCGGCCGTGACCGTCGCGGGGTTCGTCGTGCATTTCATCGGCATCGTCCTGCGTGGATGGCACGAGGGGGCCTTGCCGCTGCAAAACATGCGGGGCATTCTATTTCTTCTCGCCTGGGCCGCCATTTCGGTTTACCTGATCGCCCACTTTCGTTTCCGCGTGGAACTCCTCGGTACTGTCATTCTGTCGCTGGTCGTGATCCTCATGGTCGTGACGCTCCTGATACCCTCCGATCCCGAAGGGGCGCAGTCGGACGCCGAGAGTTACGGGTCGATCCGGACGGCGGGCATCGCTATCCATGTGCTGCCCGGTATCATTGGTGTGTCGGCTCTTTTCCTGACCTTCGCGGCAAGCCTCGTGTACCTGGCCCAGGATCGGGCTCTGAAGGCCCATCGGCCGCTTCGCTTTTTTGTTCGGCTGCCGTCGCTCGAGCAGTGCGAGCGCCTGGCGCATCAGTCGCTCACCTGGGGTTTCGCCTTGTTGACATTCTCCGTGGTGACCGGCGTGGTGTCGGCCATCTTCCGGCCCGACGGGAAGTGGCACTGGGTCCTGCGGGAGAAATGGTCGATCCTGGCCTGGCTGATCTTAGCGGTCGTCATCTACGACCGGATCTTCACCGGTGGCTGGCGAGGACGCAAAGCGGCTTACCTGAGCATCCTGGGCTTCGCCGTGATCATCCTCCGCATGGTGGGCATGTGAGCATGAGGTTGATACTCGTGGGAATGAGCCACCGGACGGCGCCGGTCGAGGTCCGCGAACGGATAGTCTTTTCCGACTCCGACCTGAAGAAGGGATGTTCGGCGCTCGGCTCCCTCCAGCCGATCGCGGAATGCGCTCTTCTGTCCACCTGCAACCGGACGGAGATCCTGGCCGCGCGGCGCAAGGACACGACGCTGGCGGAGGCGGTGGAGTGCATCCGCGAGTTCTTGGCTTCGTCGCGTCCGATCGGGCGCGAGGAGCTGGACCGGTACCTGTACGTTCATGAGGGGGCAGATGCGGTGCGGCATCTGTTCCGCGTGGCGAGCAGCCTTGACTCGATGATCATCGGCGAGCCGCAAATCCTCGGCCAGGTCAAAGACGCGTACTACGGGGCGGTTCAGGCCGGCACGGTGGGTCCCCATC
>JBHHZN010000208.1:0-4637 GCA_046758155.1 Acidobacteriota bacterium
GATGCCGGGGCCGGCCTCCCCGAAGGTCACCAGCGCCCGCAGTCTTCCGGGTCGACCCATCTCGGCGCGCAGCGTCTCGAAGTTCCCACCCTTGTCGCGACCTCCCAGCAGAAGCACGAGCGGCTCGGTGAACGCTTCCAGGGCCCGCATCACCGCCCCGACATTGGTCGCTTTCGAATCATTGTAATAGGAGACGCCCTCCGCTTCGCGCACGAACTCCAACCGATGCGGCAAGCCGGCGAACCCCGACACCGCCGCGGCCATCGCCCCGGCGGCCGCGCCGCAGCACGCCGCCGCCGCGGCCGCGGCGAGGACGTTCTCCAGGTTGTGGCGTCCCCGCAGCGGCACCCCGGAGGCCCGTGCGATCACCTCTTCGCCGCGGGCGTGGCGCAGGACCAGCTCATCGCCCCGCAGGAACGCGCCCCGCTCGAACTCGCGTGTCAGACTGAACGGCATGAGACGCGATGACCGCCCTCGGGCGGAATCCTGCGCCGCCGGGTCGTCCCAGTTGACAACCGCGTAATCTTCCGGCGTCTGGTTCATGAAGATCCGCGCCTTGGCGGCGAAGTAATCGCTCGCGGCCCGGTAGCGGTCCTGGTGGTCTGGGCTGAGGTTGAGGAGGACCGCCACGTGGGGCCGGAGCCGCCGGATCCCTTCGAGCTGGAAGGAGGAAAGCTCCACGACGTAATGCACGCCGCTGGCTCGTTTCTCGGGGAGATCCAGGTCTTCCTCCGCCACGCGCGTCATCGGCGTGCCGATGTTGCCGCACACCCGGGCCATGATCCCACCCTCGCGCAGCATCCGACCGGCCAGCATCGTGACCGTGCTCTTGCCGTTGCTGCCGGTGATGCCGATGATGACGCCACGCAGGAACCGCGCGGCCAGTTCCACCTCCGCCAGAACCGGGATCCCCCGCCGCACGGCCTCACGCAAGGGGGCGGCGGCGCAGCTCACACCGGGACTGGCGATGACCGCCTCGCAGTCCCGGAAGACCGACGCGGTTTCGGTCGTCTCCGGCCCCAGGCGCAGGTCCACTCCCTCCCGTTCCAGTTCGTCCAACCCGGGAGACAACGCCTCGCGCGGCTTGGCGTCGGCCGCGATCACCGCGACGCCCCGGCGAGCGAGAAAGCCCGCCGCGGCACGGCCCGATCGGCCAAGGCCCATCACGCCGACCCGGCGCCAGGCGACCTGCGAAGAACTCGACATGCCGGACTCACCTCAGCTTCAGCGTGCTCAAGGACATGAGCGCGAAGAGGATCGCCAGGATCCAGAAACGGATGATCACCTTCGGTTCGGTCCATCCCTTCAGCTCGAAATGGTGGTGAAGGGGCGCCATGCGGAAAACGCGCCGCCCCGTGAAACGGTAGGAGGCGACCTGGATGATGACCGAGAGCGCCTCCAGAACGAACAGCCCTCCGACGAGCACCAGGAGGATCTCCTGCTTCGTGAGCACCGCCACCGTGCCGATCGCTCCTCCCAGGGCCATCGAACCCACGTCGCCCATGAACACTTCCGCCGGGTTGCAGTTGTACCAGAGGAAGCCGAGACTGGCGCCCACCAGGGCTCCGCAGAAGACCGTTAGCTCCCCGGTTCCCTTCACGTTCATGATCCCCAGGTAATTGGAGGCCACCGCGTTGCCCACGACGTAGGTCAGAATCGCGAAAGTGCCGGCGGCGACCATGACCGAGCCGATCGCCAGCCCGTCGAGCCCGTCCGTCAGGTTCACGGCATTCGCCGCTCCCACGATCACGATGGTGATGAAAACGACATAGAACCATCCGAGATCCGGAGTCCAGTGCTTGAGGAAAGGCAGCGACAGCTTCGTCGTGAACAGCTCCAGTCGCGCCAGTCGCATCAGGATGAAGCCGATCGTCGCCGCGACCATGATCTGCCATCCGAACTTCGCCCGCGCGGTCAGACCGAGGTTGCGCCTCCGGGTCACCTTCCAGTAATCGTCGGCGAAGCCGATCGACCCGAACGCCAGCATCGATCCGGTCGCGATCCAGACGAACACGTTCGCCGGGTTGGCCCACAGAACCGTCGGGATCAGAACCGAGATGATGATGAGGATGCCCCCCATCGTGGGCGTTCCCTTCTTCGAATAGTGGGACGCGGGGCCCTCTTCCCTGATGTGCTGGCCCACCTGCAATCGACTCAGCTTCTCGATGAGAAACGGTCCCAGGACGAGCGACAGGACCAGTGCCGTCAGGGCCGCGAGCGCGGTCCGGAAGGTGATATACCGGAAGACGTTGAAGACGCCCACGGAATCGTGCAGGGGGTACAGTAGCCAAAGAAGCATCCGTGCTCATTCCTCGCCGAGTCGCTCCGTCAATGCCGAGACCACCTTCTCGAGCTCCATCCCGCGCGATCCCTTGACCAGGACGAGATCGCCCGGCTGAATCCGATCAACCAGAAAGCCCGCCGCCTCGCTCGCTGTGCCGAAATGGTGCGTCCGGCGGCCGGGGATTTTCGCCAGAGCCTCCGCGGCCAGCGGTCCCACGCCCACGATCAGATCGGCGCCGGAGGCCGCTATCGCCTGGCCGATTTCACGATGGGCCGTGACCTCCCGCTTACCCAGCTCGAGCATGTCGCCGAAAACGATCACCTTCCGGCCGTTCGGATCGGCAGGAGGCGATTCGGCGAGCAGCCGCAAGGCATACATCATGGCCATGGGGTTGGAATTGTAGGAGTCATCGATCACGCGGACCGATCGGCCCAGCCTGAGAATCCGCCCGCGCCTGCCGAGCGGCATCACATCGGCCAGTCGAGTCGCCGTGGTCTCCAGGTCGATGCCGAGCATGTACCCTGCGCTCATGGCCGCGAGGGCGTTGTAGACGTTGTGAATGCCCGCAAATCGCATCCTGACCGGGATCCGCCGGGAGCTCCCGTTGTGCGCGTGAATCACATCGAAGCACGCCCCTTCGAGACGCTGGAGGCGGTATCGGGTGGCAGTCAGGTCGGCGTCGCGCTCGATGCCGAAAGTAAAGGCGAACCCCTTGAATGAGTTCATGATCCGGCGGCAGTGCTCATCGTCTGCGTTGAAAATGCCGATCGAGTCCTCACGCATTCCCTCGAACAGTTCCGCCTTGGCGTCCGCGACCTCATCGACGGACTCGAAGTGCGCGAGGTGCACGCCCGATACGTTGGTCAGGATCCCGATATCCGGATCGGCGATCTCGGCCAGACGGGCCAGCTCGCCGTGATAGCTCATCCCCAGCTCGAGAACCGCCACCTGATGGTGTGGCCGCAGGGCCAGCAGCGCCAAGGGACACCCGTACTGGTTGTTGAAGTTCCCCATGGAGGCGTGGACCTGGAACTTGGCCTCCAGAACACCGCGTGTCATCTCCTTCGTGGTGGTCTTGCCGCCCGAGCCCGTGATCCCGACCACACGCGCCCCCAGGCTGCGCCGGACGAAAGCTGCGAGATCCTGAAGCGCCCGGAGAGTATCCTCGACGACGATGATGGGTCGGGGCGATTCCGCCCGGTCGAACGCCGCGCCGAGCTTGCCCGGATCGGAGACCACCAGGCCGGCTGCCCCGCGCGATGCCGCCTCGGCCGCGAAACGATGTCCGTCGTGGTGCGGGCCGACGATCGCGAAGAACAGATCGCCGCCACGGATCGTCCGGCTGTCGATCGAGACCCCGGTGGGGATGGCCCGCGCCGTCCCCTGGACCGTCCCCCCAACGACGGCAGCAATCTCCTGGATGGTCTGCTCCGTCATGGCCCGCGGCTCCTCAACTGCCGAGAGTACGCTCGAGCACCTCGCGCGCGGCGACCCGGTCATCGAAACGCGTGATACCGTCGCCGGTGATCTGGTACGTTTCATGCCCCTTCCCTGCTATGACGACCACGTCGCCTGCGCGCGCGGTCGTGATGGCTTGTTCGATGGCTTTGCGTCGATCGGTCTCGACGTGGACGCGCCCGCCGCCCGGCGTGGAGTGTTTCATGCCGGCGAGGATCTCGCCGATGATCGATTCCGGTCGCTCCCCGCGGGAATTGTCGGACGTGAGGTAGACAACGTCGGCGAGTTCCTCCGCGTGAGCTCCCATCAAGGGACGTTTCGTGCGATCCCGATCGCCGCCGCAGCCGAACACGACGATCACCCGTCCGGTCGTGATCTCGCGAACGGTCTGGAGCAATTTCCGCAACGCATCGTCGGTGTGCGCGTAGTCGACGAATACCCGAAAATCCTGCGGGTTCCGGCCTGGTACCGCTGGAACCGTCACGGGCTCCAGGCGACCCGGGACAGCCGGCACCGACGCGACCCCCCGCGCGATCGTCTTCCAGGCGATCCCCATGGCCCGCGCCGCCCCGGCTGCCGCCATCATGTTCTCCGCGTTGATCCTTCCCATCAGGGGCGACTCGAGCTCCACTGCCCCTTCATCCGTTTCCAGGGTCACGTGACACCCCTTGTCGCCGGTGTCGATCCGGGTCGCGCGCAACGTGGCTTCACCGCCCGCGCCGAACGTGATCAGCCTTCTTCCGGCCTGATCCGAGGCGTTGCGACAGGCGGACGCGAGCCGCCGGCCGTAAGGATCATCGACATTGACGACCGCGACGGCCTTCGGGCCCAGGTTGTCGAACAGGGCGGACTTGGCGCGAAAGTAACTCTCCATATCTCGATGGTAGTCGAGATG
>JBHHZN010000209.1:0-4631 GCA_046758155.1 Acidobacteriota bacterium
GACCTCCAGGCGCAGCGGGACCCCCTTCATTTCCCATTCGTTGAACTTGAAGCCCGGCCGGACGCCGTCGCGTGGGTCATCCTTGATCCGCGCCACGCCCTGCAGGCGCGATACGATCTTGGCCGCCGCCTCGAGAACCCGGCTGCGATCCGATTCCTTGAAAATCGGTACGACCACCACCTGCGTGGGCGCCAGGCGGGGGGGGAGGACGAGGCCCTGGTCGTCGCTGTGCGCCATGACCAGCGCCCCGACAAGACGTGTCGACACACCCCACGATGTGTTCCAGACGTAGTCGAGCCCGCCCGCCTCCGTTTGATAGCGCACCTCGAAAGCCCTCGCGAAGTTCTGCCCGAGGTTGTGCGACGTCCCCATCTGCAGCGCCTTGTTGTCCTGCATCAAGGCCTCGATGCAGTAGGTCCGGACGGCTCCGGCGAACCGCTCGGCGTCCGTCTTGACCCCCTTGATGCACGGCAGGGCCATGTGCTCGCGGACGAATGTGGCGTAGATGTCGAGGATGGCGAGCGTTTCCTCCTGGGCTTCCCGGGCGGTGGCGTGGGCCGTGTGTCCTTCCTGCCAGAGGAATTCCATCGTCCGCAGAAAAAGCCGCGTGCGCATCTCCCAGCGGACGACGTTGGCCCACTGGTTGATGAGGAGGGGCAGATCCCTGTACGACTGGATCCACTTCGCGTACATCGAGTAGATGATCGTCTCGGAGGTTGGACGGACGACCAGTGGTTCGGTCAGTTTTTGCCCCCCGCCATGGGTCACGACGGCGCATTCGGGAGCGAACCCCTCGACGTGCTCTTTCTCCTTGTGCAGGAACGATTCGGGGATGAAAAGCGGGAAGTACGCGTTCTCGTGGCCGGTCCGCTTGAACATCCCGTCGAGCACCTTCTGCATGTTTTCCCAGATCCCCATGCCCAGGGGCCTGATGACCATGCACCCACGCACCGGGGAGTAATCGGCCAGGCGGGCCTGGAGCACGACATCGGTGTACCAGCGCGAGTAATCCACCTGCCGGGGCGTGATCAGCTTGGCCATCGTCGTTCATCTCCGAGAGTCGAGGGAACCGGTGGGTAGAAGGGCACCAGTATAACAGCCGCGGCCTCGCCGAGAGGCCGCCGCGGGGCCTCCGATCTGATAGGATCCTCCCGCCATGCGAGTGCTCCGCGTCGTTGCTCTGGTCCTGCTGGCCCTGGGCGGCCTGTCCCTCTCGGGCTGCGCGCCGGGCGATGAACGCTCCACGGGCGAGAAGGCCGCGGCGGCAGCGGTGCGGGGCGTGAACCGCGCGCGCAAGGACGCCACCCTGGGTCGTCTCGAGCGGCTGCGGGCCGTCCTGGAACGGTACCGGATCGACCACGGCGAGTACCCCGCGGGCGACTCGCTGGCCGCGATCGGCGACCGGCTGGTCCCGCAGTACACGCCGCGGCTCGAGACGAGGGATTCCTGGGGCAACGACCTGTCCTACGAGTCCTCCGGCGGATCGTACACGATCGTCTCATCGGGCCCCGACGGCGCCCGCGGCACCCCCGATGACATCCGGTTGCAGGACGGCGCCGTCTCCGGTGGGCCGTGATCCCGATCGCCCGGCCGGGTGCCGCCGCGGCGGTTCTGGTCGCCTGCGCCGCGTCGGTCGGCTGCCAGCCGTCGGTCAATACCGTCCAGGTGACGGTGGATGCCTACATCTCGGCGGTCAGCCTGGGGGACACGGCCAGGACGATGGTCCTCTCGGCGCGCTACCAGCGTGACCTGCTCCACACGCCGGCCCAGGACGTGCCGGCTCTTCAGAAGCACTACCGGGACCTGATCGAGAGCGGGTACATGCTCTGGGATCGGGCCAAGGCGACCGGGGAGATCGAGCTCGACGAGCTGGGCATCTCGCTCATCCGCGCCATAGGGCTGGGCAAGCAGGGAGGGGTCGCCATTCCCCTGCGGACCCGGTTCGAGCAGGACAACATGCGCAGCATCGTCACCACCCGCGCCATGACCAATTACGAAAGGATCCACTGGGCCCGTATTCCCACCGGCGGCAGGATGTACCTGCTCGGGGTGCCCTTCGGCAAGGTGATCAACTTCGCGACCGGCTACGATGATCCTTCGCAATTCAAGTTGCTCGACACGGTCGACCTGGAATGGTCCCTCGAGAGAATTTCCGCGGCGGGGTCGCCTCCCGGAGTGCCGGGCCACTGGTACATCGATGCGATCAAGGTCCTGCCGGACACGGCCACCTCCTGGTCGCCGCCGGCCGTGACCACGCGTTGAACCCTTCCGCACGAGCCCTCGCGGCCAGGACCCTGAAGATCATCCGCGCGCTCGAGGCCGCCCACGGCCGTCCCCGCCCGGGACGGCGCAAGGACCCGCTCTCGGAGCTGATATTCACCATCCTGTCGCAGAACACGAGCGATCGGAACCGTGACAAGGCATGGGCCTCGCTGAGACGGGTGTTCTCCTCCTGGGAGCAAGTCGCGAAGGCGCGGCGCGAGCGTCTCGAACGAGCGATCCGGATCGGAGGATTGGCGCCCACCAAGAGCAAGGTCATCCAGCAGGTGCTGCGCCAGGTCCATCGCGACCAGGCGAGCTACAGCCTGGACAGCCTGAAGGGAATGGCGCCCGACGAGGTGGAGCGATACCTGCGCAGATTCAAGGGCGTCGGGCTCAAGACGATCCGCTGCGTGCAGATGTTCTCGCTCGGGCAGCCCGCCTTCCCCGTCGACACGCACATCTTCCGCATCACGCGGCGCCTGGGACTGGTTCCCGAAAAGGCCACGCCGCAGAAGGCCCACGAGATCATGGGATCGCTCACGCCGGCCTCCGAGGTCTTGCCGTTTCACATCAACTTGATCACCCATGGGCGCAGGGTCTGCAAGGCGGCGCGGCCGTTGTGCGACGCCTGCGTGCTGCGCCGCCTGTGTGACTTCGGCCGCCGGGGCCGCGCTCGCGGATCCGGATCCTGAGGAACTCCCGGCCCCGCCGGCCGCCGGTGGGGGGCGGGTTGCGTGCATGGCGATGTAATCTCTATATTCGGTGATGTTTCCACCCGTTCAGGGGTCGAGGAGGAACCTTTGCGCATGTCCGGCTTCAAGCTGTGCCTGGCGCTCGGGGGCGGGGCCGCCCGCGGACTCGCGCACATCGGTGTTCTGCGCGCCCTGGAGCGGGCCGACATCCCGCTCGACATGATCACCGGCACGAGTATCGGATCGTTGATCGGGTCGGTTCACGCCATCCTGCTCGACGCGGCCGCCACCGAGAGACGCTTCCGCAGCTTCGTCGCCAGTCGGGAGTTCCGCAGGACCGAGTTCGATTTCTTGAAGGGTTCCCGTCGTAACGCGCCCGGGCTGCTCTACAGCGTGAGCAACCTGGTCAAGCGCGGGATCTTTTACTCCTTCTCGATGACCCGCCCGTCGTTCATCTCCCAGGAGAACTTCGAGCACAATATCCACTCGCTGGTGGAGGACATCCAGATCGGCGAGACGAAGATCCCGTTCTTCCCGGTCGCGGCCGATCTGGAGACCGGCGAGGAGGTCGTGGCGACATCGGGGTCGCTGCGGCGAGGGGTGCTGGCCTCCAGCGCCATTCCCGGGCTGCTGCCGCCCGTGCGCATGGACGGCCGGATTCTCATCGACGGCGGATGGGTGAGCAAGATCCCCGTGTTTGCCGCCTTCCGGCGCGGCGCGGACATGGTGATCGGCGTGGACATCTCTCCTGATCTGGAGGATACCAAGGATCTGAGCAAGGGGTTCGACGTGCTCGTCCGCGCGAACGCGATCAAGGCGGAGGCCCTCAAGAACTTCCAGTGCAAGCTCGCCGATGTCCTGATCCGCCCCAAGGTCGGCCATGTGCACTGGGCGGATTTCAACGGCGCGCTGTCGTTGATCGAGGAGGGCGACAAGGCCGCGACGCTGAAGCTCCCCGAGATCCGCGAGAAGATCGACCGGGCCCGGTGGAAGACGCGTCTCGGGTACTCCCGCGGCAAGAGGTACGCCAAAGCTTTCTTTTGAGCCGCCGCGCCACCTATACTGGCATCGAGCCCCCTTGCCGGATGAGCCCGGGGGGCCGGTTCGCGCGGGGCCATCGGAAATGACGGGAGGTGTGCCGGGTGTCACGCTACCAGCGTCACGTGTTCGTCTGCGTCAATCGACGACCGCCCGGCGATCGACGAGGGTGCTGCGCGGCGAAAGGCTCCGAGCACGTGCGAGCCCTGTTCAAGGACGGGCTCCGGTCACGGGGCCTGGCCGGCGTCGTGCGTGCCAACGCGGCCGGTTGCCTGGACGCGTGCGCCACCGGGACCACGGTCGTGATCTATCCGGAGGCGGTCTGGTACGGCGGCGTGACGGCGGCCGATGTGGAGGAGATCATCGAACGCCACATCCTGCGCGGCGAGATCATCGAGCGTCTCCTGTCGCGTCCCCCCGACGGTGGCCCGCGGCGACACCCGCCGCTGACTCGACCCTCCCTCTGATGGACACCGAGGGGCTGATCATCCACGATGTTGCCGACGGGTGCCGCCTGCGTGTGCGCGTCAAGCCGGGGGCCAAGCAAGATACCCTGACGGGTGTTGGGGCCGGCAGGTTGAGACTCACCGTCGTGGCCCCACCCGAGAAGGGGAAGGCGAATGCCGCCGTGGCGCGCCT
>JBHHZN010000210.1:0-4596 GCA_046758155.1 Acidobacteriota bacterium
CATGGTTGTCGTCGAGAGCAAAGCCAAGAAGATTTCCATCCACCTCGGCGATGGTGCGGGTGGATTCACGGCCGCGGCGACTTACCCCGCCGGATCCCAGCCCGTGGAAGTCGTCGTCCGCGATCTGAATGGGGATGAGATTCCCGACCTGATCGTAGCCGATCAGACCGGTTCCTCGGTGGCCTTCCTGGCGGGCGTTGGGGCGGGCAGCTTCGCCGCACCTGTGTTCTTCGCTGCGGGCGGCACTCCTACGAGCCTGGTCGTGGGTGATTTCGACGGTGATTGTCTCCTCGATCTGCTGGTCGGCAGTCAGATGGGTGGCCAGTTGTCCGTGCTTGCCGGCAACGGAATGGGTGGATTCGGGCCTCCGCAACCCGTGGGGGCGAGCACCAAACCGGTGGCGCTGGAGACCTTCGATTTCAGCGATGATCTCCGGACGGATCTAGCGGTCTTCGACGCCATCGCCAACACGGTTTCGATCCTCGAGAACACCGGTCCCCAGGTCTGCAAAACTTTCCTCATTCACCGCTCGACCGACGCCGCTTCCGCGCGTTCCGCCCCGGTCATCGCGACGACCACAGCGAGCCCGTTCGATGATCAGCCCGGGACGCTGAGCCAGGGCGGCATTTACTACTACATCCTGGAGCACGCCGGCGGCCTCGATGTCCAGCTCTCCGTCAACGGAAATTTCACACTCGACGCCGTCCGGGTGGGGTTCGACGACGGCGATCCGCTGTCGGCGGCGGTCGACCCGGCCCTGTCCACCGTGACGGCGGTCATGAAGAACTCCGGCGGAGGAGGCAAGATCGCCACGGTCAACGTCTGGCCGCGGGACGCTGATGGAACCCTCATCGGCCGCGGGTGTGCCATCTCCGTGGACCCGAGCGCGCTTCAACCCGCTGTTCTCGTGGGGTCGATCAAGGATGAAGGCGACGGATCGTACAGTTTCAAGGTCAAGTCGCAGTCCAGCGGCGCGGCCGCCGTGGTGGTCACGGTCGAGGGCACCGTCCTGTGGGACCAGCCCGTCATCGTCTTCTAGCGCGCAGAGCCGGGAAGATCTGCGCGACCTGAGAGCGCCGATGCTTCCGGCCGGGGAGGCAGGCCTTCAGGAGGCGCGGATCTTGCGCTTCATGAGGGTGAGGTTGATGCCCAGCACCAGCTTGCCCATGAGCCGGCGGTAGATGGCCGTGTCCCCCTTCAGCGGCTTGCCGGGACCCGATCCACCGTGAAAGATCCCCACGAGGCCCTTCTCGTGATAGATCGGCAGGAGCAGGATCTCGGCCGGCACCGCGATCCCGAGCGCCTCGTAGAACTCCCGGGTGCGGACATCCGCGGGGGCTTTTCCACGATAGTGGCCGTTCTGGCGCAGCTTCCTGAAAAACGGCACACACGCCGTCGGGAGCTTCATCCGCTCCAGGGCCCTCCCTTCCAGGGCGAGCCCCCGTGCCCCCCAAACGGTGATGTTGCCGGCCTTGACATGAAACAGGCAACAGGACCCCATGAAGCGTGCGGCCAGTTCGAGCACGACATCGGCGAGATCCTCCTTGTCCTCCGCGCCGATCAACGCCTCGGCCACGCGGGCCAGATCGCCGTCGACCCCCGCTGACCTCGGGGGAACGGCCGCCCGGGCTTTCTTCCTGGTGCCTGCATGGTTCGCGCGGCCGAATACGGCGGGCTCCACGGTGCCCGGGGATTTCACCCGCGGCGATGACTCCTTCGGACCGTGGCCGCTGACGGCGATGCATCGCCGGGGCCGCGGAATATCGTAATACTTTTCCATGGCGTGGATGATCCTCAGCTCGGGTGCGAGCCAGGGCTCCACGCGCAAGCCGGTCAGGAACGACAGGTTCTCGAGCGTCGTGGTGTCGTTCGGATCGACCATCGCCACGTGGAGGGCTCTGTCCTGGATCTGGAACGGCACCGTCCGGTGGGCCGCGACGAACGGCTGCGGGATGCTGTTGATCACACGCGGGGGGATGCTCTCGAACAGGTGGCCATGGGCGACCCGGATCTTGGTCGCCTCGGCGAGGACTTCGGCGAGTTCCTCTTCATCGATGAAACCCAGCATCATGAGGCAGGACCCCAGATGCATGCCGAAGATGAGCTGCGCCTGCAGGGCCTTGCGCAGCTGACGGGCGGTGATGATGCCTTTCTTGACGAGGGATTCCCCGAGCCTCAGGACCATGCCAGGCAAAATGGTTCCCTGGCCGCGGAGAGTCAATTCTCGGGGCATCCCCCTGGAAGTCCGCGCCGGACGCGAGGATACAGGGCTGGGGAGATGCCGGACGGCTCCCGTCCCCTCCCGGCGCGCCCTGCCCGGTCCTCGCCGGCGATCACAGGCCTTCGCCGGAACGGGTGGGAGCCGGGAAGCCCGGACGACAGCCGGATAGGCGGGAACCCGCCTCCTGGTGGTCGAGGAAGGCGGCGGCGGTGGAAATCGGGCCCGTTTGACGCCGGACATCCGGGTTCCTACATTGGCCGAGCGGCCAGGGATGCCGCACTTCTGCTCTGATCGCTCCTCGCCGGGGGCCGCGCACCACGCGTTTTTGCCATGTCCATCACTCGCAATCTCACGATCAAGCAAAAGCTGACTCTGATCATCATGCTGACCAGCGTCACCGCCTTGGCGATGGCGTGTGTCGGTTTCATCACGAACGATCTGCTCTCGATCCGCAATGGCATGGTGCGGGATCTGTCCCGCCTGGCGGAGATCATCGGTGCCGGTAGCGCCCGGGGGCTTGCCGACGAGGACCCGGAGACAGCCGGTGAAAGCCTTTCCAACATCCCGAGCAGCCGGCAGATCGTTTCGGTTTGCCTCTACGCGCGCTCGGGAAAACTGGTCAGCGGATACGTCCGTGCCGCAGCCGGCGCTCAGACCTGCCCTCCGGTGCGCCGTGAGCTCGGGCACCGATTCGAGGACGGTCTCCTCCTGGTGTCGCAGAGGATCTTCCTGGACGGAGCGCCCGTCGGAAGTGTTTTCCTCCGCGCGGACACGTCGGAGCTGAAGACGGCGCTCCAGCATTACGCGGCGATCGTCGGGCTGGTACTGCTGGCGGCTTTGCTCGCTGCGTTCCTGCTCTCGGCCAGACTCCAGAAGGTCATCTCGCAGCCGATCCTGCATCTGGCGGCCGCTACCAGGAGTATCTCGGTCGGGAAAGACTACTCCATCCGGGTCGAGAAGTGGGGCAATGACGAGCTGGGGCAGCTTACCGACGGGTTCAACGAGATGCTGGCCCAGATACAGTTGCGCGACGACGCTCTCAGGAAGGCCCGCGAAGATCTCGAGAGGCGGGTCGAGGAACGGACAAGGCAGCTCCTGCAGGAGACCAACAGTCGCCAGGAAGTCGAGAAGGCGCTGGGCGAGAGCGAGGAACAACTCAGACAGTCTCAGAAGATGGACGCCATCGGGAGACTGGCCGGGGGAATCGCCCACGACTTCAACAACCTGCTCACCGGTATCCTGGGCTATTCCTCCATCGTCCTGCGAAACCTCGAACCGAGTGATCCGCTGGAAAAACAGGTCAGGGAGATCCAGAAAGCCGGCAAACGTGCCGCGTCCTTGACCCGGCAGCTACTCGCCTTCAGCCGCAAGCAGGTGCTCGAGCCCAGGGTGCTCGACCTCAACGAAATGATCGCCAGCCTGGAAAAGATGCTGCGGCGTCTCATCGGCGAGGATATCGAGCTTGTCACGGCACCGAGCGACGCGCTGGGCAGCGTGAAAGCTGATCCGGGACAGATCGAACAGGTGATCCTGAACCTCGTGGTCAACGCCCGCGACGCCATGCTCAAGGGTGGCCAGATAGTCATCGAGACAACCAACGTGGACGAGCAGGAACCTACAACCTGGCATCCCGAGTGGGTGCCGGTCGGGCCGCACGTTCTTCTGGCCGTGAGCGACACCGGGTGCGGCATGAGCGACGAGACACGGGGACGGATCTTCGAGCCCTTCTTCACCACGAAGGAACTGGGCAAGGGCACGGGCCTCGGGTTGTCCACCGTTTACGGCATCGTCAAGCAGAGCGGCGGCCACATCAACGTCTACAGCGAGGAGGGCGTGGGAACGACCTTCAAGATCTACCTGCCGCGGGTCGAGGAGGCCGCCGAGACGGTCGCACGAGGAGAGACGCTACCGGCGCTCCGGGGTGGAGCGGAAACCATCCTCGTGGTGGAGGACGACGAAACGGTCAGAACACTGGCTCTCAGCATCCTCCGGATGAACGGCTACGCGGTCCTGGAAGCGCCCCATGGCGGTGAGGCCTTGCTGCTATGCGAGACGTTCAAGAGCGACATCCACTTGATGCTGACCGACGTGGTCATGCCCCACCTGAACGGGCGTGATCTCTACGACCGCGTCCTGCCGCTCAGGCCGGAGATGAAGGTCCTGTTCATGTCCGGCTACACGGATGCCTCGGTCGTGTACCAGGGAGGACTGCACACCGGCGCCCCCTTCATCCAGAAACCGTTCACGCCGGAATCCCTCTCCAGGAAGATCCGCCAGGTCCTCGACGAGGGCCAGCGTCCCGCCCCCCCCGGACGGTTCAACGCCGTGAATGGATGAAACTTTCACGGGGACCTTCCACTCGCCCGCGCGGGCGG
>JBHHZN010000211.1:0-4590 GCA_046758155.1 Acidobacteriota bacterium
TGGTGGTCGGGACAGTCCCGGCGGGGACAAAAAGGAGGCCGGAAACGTTGCAACCTATCAACCGGGGTGAAAGGCCAGTCCATGACCGGTAGCGCTGCAAGAGGAATGCCCGGGGGAGGAAAAACGAAAAGCAAGTGAAATCAATCACTTCGAGCAACAGGCTCAGGCCTCCCTGTCCGCTCTCGAACACCGTCTGCAACACCTGTCGCGAGACGATTCACAACAATCTTCGCACCACCATGGTCTCCTTCCGGCGTCTCCCGCGACAGGCTTCTCCACTCGGCCGAGGTCTGGTAACATCGGTGCGCACGACGAGCGGCGAGGGCCCAGCGCGCCGTGGTGGCGCCGGCTCTCGTGTTCCCCGTCGGCCCCGCGGCCCTTTCTCGATGAGCCTCTCTCTCCCAGACCGCATCCGCCGGACGGAGCTGCTGGACCAGGGGGCCTACGCGCCCCATGAGATGCGCGGAAACCTGGCCGACCTGCGCCGGTACAACGGTTGGCTGGGGGGGGCACGCGTGGTCATCCGCGGCGTCGGGATGCTTCTCGGCCGGAACTGCTCAGGCCGGTCGATCAGTTTGCTGGATGTCGCGACCGGTTCCGCGGACATTCCCCGGGCCCTCGTGCGCTGGGGCCACCGCCGGGGTCTGAGGCTACTGCCCGTCGGGCTCGATGTGAAATCAGACGTGCTGTCAGAAGCGTGCCACGTTCATCGCGCTCCCGGATCGGCCATGCGCTTCGTTCAGGCCGACGCCCGCAAGCTGCCGTTTCGTGACCGCGCTGTCGATATCGTCATCTGCTCGACCTTCCTGCACCACCTGGACCGCGGCGACGCCGTGGAAACCCTCCGGGAGATGGGACGCGTGGCTCGCCTGGGAATCGTGCTGGTGGATCTGAAGCGCAGCCGCACGGCCTGGACCCTGCTCTGGCTCCTGACGCGCCTGACGACGATGAACCGTCTCACGAGGCACGACGGCCCGGCATCGGTCGGCCAGTCGTTCACCTGCGGCGAGCTGAGGCGGCTTGCCGGGGAGGCAGGTCTGGCGGGCGCCGCGGTCCGGGACGCCGGGCCGGCGCGCATCCTGCTGACGTATTTCCGGGCGGACACCGGGCGGTCGGATCACGGCGACCGCGGTCGTCCGCGCCTTCGCCCTTGACCGGGACGGGCCGGGCGGCGAGAATTCTCGGCATGCGCTGTCTTCCCCTCGCGGTCCTTGTCCTGCTCGCCGGCTGCGCGGCCGCGCCGCCGCCGCCCGAGTCGGATACGGAGGCCGCGCGGGACACGTACCGAGACCTCCAGCGACGAGCGCGCGAGGATCTGCTCGCGTGGCAGAGGGACGGCGGCCGTGATCCCGATCCACGTCTGAAGTGGTCCGCCGAGTTGCTGCGGTTCGCGCGTACGTACCCGGCATCCCAGGAGGCCGTCGAGGCGACGACCGCGGCGATGGGCATGGCGGCCGCTGCCCGGGACGTGGAGGGTTTCTTCGCAGCCTACGGGGTGATGCTGCGGATCGCACCGGATTCCCCAGAGCTACGCGCGTCACTCAACCAGGTCGGGCTCATGCGCATGGTGGAGGCCGGTGGCGTCGGGATCATCAAGACCACGGACAAGGAGGCCAAGACGCGGGCCTACCGGCGCGCGGTCCCTCGGATAGTATCGGACCTTGAGCGAGCTCTCGAGGCCTCGACGGACCCCGACACCGTGGCGGCCGCACACTACGCGATCGGCAAGACCTACTACGAGCTCGACAACGACCTCCCCAAGGCGCTGGAGCATTTCCGGGTGGTCGCCCAGGAGCATGCGGATTCGCACCACGCCGGCTCGGCCCGCGCGTACGTCCACGAACTGGAGGATCTGGCCGTCGGCAAGCCCGCCCCGGATTTCAGCGCCCTGACGCTCGACGGCGGCGAGATCGCGCTCTCCTCGCTGCGCGGCAAGGTCGTCCTCCTCGATTTCTGGGCGACCTGGTGCCAGCCCTGCATCGATGAGATGCCCAGCCTGCGCAGCGCCTACGACCGCTGGCACGATCAGGGCTTCGATATCATCGGCGTCAACATGGATGACGACCTCGAGCAGGTCCGCCGTTTCGTCATGGAGCACGAGCTGCCCTGGACTGTCGTCGCGGCCGGCAAGGGGATGTTCGATCCCCTTTCGCTGGAGTACAGTGTCCAGGCCATCCCGATGTCTTACCTGATCGACAGGGAGGGAACGATCCGCGACCGGGCCCTGTTCGGTGACGATGTGATCCGGGCGGTCTCGCGCCTCATCCACGATCGCTGAGGCCGCCCATCGCCGGCGACGGGCGCGGGACGAGGGGTTTGACGGCCTCCATCGCGCAGGGGTAGACTACCTGTTCAACGACAGTCATTGACCGCCATTCCCCGACGGTGAACTCGCCCCATGGAACGTTACCCAGCATTCGATCCGCCCGAGTATGCCCACTGGAGGCCGGATGCGCAGGCCATGGCGGAGTTTCGCGTGGGTGTTCCGGAGGAGCTCCCCGACAGGCGGGTCCTTCTGCGCCTCTATGAGGGCATGCTGCGCAATCGCCTCCATGATATCGCCCTCAAGAGGTGGGTCCGCCAGGGGGTCCTCTCGAAGGCATGGCTCGGCACCGGAGAGGAGGCGGTCACCATCGGCAACGTGGCCGCCCTCGAGAGGGGCGACGTCGTCGGCCCCATGATCCGCAATGCCGGCGCCTACCACGAGAGGGGGATGGCGCTGGTAGATCTCTTGAAAGCCTACCTCGGGACATCCGACACCATCTCCCGAGGTCGGGACTTCCACACGGGGGATCCGCTGAAAGGCGTCATCCCGCCCACCTCTTTCGTCGCCTCGCTCGTCCCGGTGTTCGCGGGAATCGCGTTGTCCTTCAAGATGAAGGAAGAGAAGCGGGTGGCGATGACCTGGGTGGGCGACGGCGCGCGGTGGACGGCCGAGTTCCACGAGGGTATGAACCTCGCGGCGGTCCAGGGAGTCCCCCTCGTGGTGGTCTTGCAGGATAACCAGATCGCCCTGGGCACCCGCAGCGACGTGCACTCGAGGGCAGGCTGCGAGCGGATGGCGGCCGCTTACGGGGTCGAGGGGTTGGTCTGCGACGGCGACAACGTCTTGCAGGTCCATGCCGTCTCACGCGCGGCCGTGGCCCATTGCAGGCAGGGGCGGGGGCCCGTGCTCTTGACCGCGAGGACGTTCAGGATGGGAGGGCATGCCACGCACGACGATGCCGAGGCTCGCGATCTGTTTCCCCCCGACGTGTTCGCCCACTGGGGAAAAAGGGATCCCATCGGCATGTACGAGACGTGGCTGGTCGAGTCGCACGGGATCGATGGAAGTGTCCTCAAGAAGATAGAACGACAGGTCGTTCGCGAGGTCGACGAGGCGGCCGAGGCCGCCCTGCGCAGTCGGCCGGCCGCGCCGGCATCGGAGGAGGAGGTCACGCGAGGGGTTTACGCCGATCAGGATGCCGTGCGGGATCCTTGCGCGGTCATTCCATCGCGGTGACCGGCCAGAACGGAGTATCTTACCCATGCCACGAACCGGAGAGAACAGAGGGAAAATGAAGGGACGAACCGACGGCAAGGCGAAGGTCGCCGATCGCGAAGGGGAGCTGGACCGGGACCGGCTGGTCGGAATCTACCGGACCATGTACCTGTCGCGGAGCATCGATGACAAGGAGCTCCAGCTCAAGCGGCAAAACAAGTACTTCTTCCAGATCAGTGGAGCCGGCCACGAGGCGATCCTCGTGGCGGCGGGCATGGCGCTGAAGCCGGGCTACGATTGGTTCTACCCGTACTATCGGGACCGCGCGCTTTGCCTGCAGCTCGGCATGACACCGCAGGAGATGTTCATGCAGGGCGTCGGCACGGCGGACGATCCCAACTCCGGCGCTCGCCAGATGCCGGCCCACTGGGGGCACAAGGCCCTCAACATCGTCTCCCAGTCGAGTCCGACCGGCACCCAATGGCTCCAGGCGGCCGGATGCGCCGAAGCGGGACGCTACATGAGTGGGCTGAACGAGGCGCTTCGCCTGGCCGGGCGGTTCGAGAAGGATGAAATCGTCTATGTGTCCGGCGGCGATGGAGCGGCCGCCGAGGGGGAGTTCTACGAATCGTTGATGACCGCCTGTGTCGAGCGCCTGCCGGTTCTCTACCTCGTCGAGGATAACGGGTACGCTATCTCGGTGCCCGTCAGGGTGCAGACGCCGGGCGGCAACATCAGCCGGACCCTTGCCAGCGTGCCCCACCTGACGATCGAGGAGGTCGATGGCTGCGACCCGCTCGCCTGCCTGCAGGTGCTGGGCCGCCTGGTCCCGCGCCTGCGCAGCCGGGAGATAGGACCCGTGCTGGTCCACGCTCACGTCATCCGGCCCTACTCGCACTCTCAATCGGATGACGAGCGCGCCTACAAGACCCCGAGCCAGAGAGCCGCGGAGGCCGAGAGGGATCCGATTCAGCGGTTCGGGGCCTTCCTGGTCGAGGCGGGCCATGCGACCGAGAAATTCCTCGAGGAGGTTCGGGCGGCCGTTGATGAGGAAGTCGATAAGGCGGCCATGGATGCTCTCGGGCTGCCCAGGCCGTCTTCCGATTCCC
>JBHHZN010000212.1:0-4564 GCA_046758155.1 Acidobacteriota bacterium
CGCGGCGGATCCGAACACGGGGCGGTGGGGACTCTGGTGCGGAAGCTGTCACGAGCCCCATGGTTCCCTGCGCAAGGGGCTGCTCGTCGTCGACCCCGGAAAGAGTTTCTGTGGCCGGTGTCACACGAAGTGAGTTCAAGGCACGGGGCCTGGGTGTCTTCACCGGGAGCGGCTCGGGCATCGAACGATCATCTTGCTGTACAACGATGTCATTGATCCGGTATCCTGCTTGCTGGTAATCCTTTGCTTGTCCAACAGGAGGTGGCAAATGGGGGCAGTGACGAGAGCATGCTTCGTTGTACTTCTCGCGTCCGTTCCGGTCGCGGGCGGTCAGCAGCCCAGGGCAGACACCGATGCAAGTGCTTCACCGGCGAAGCACATCGTGAGAGTGAATGAAGCGACGCCTGTTCTGCTCAGAATGGAAGACACGATCTCGACTACCATGGCACACAAGAAGCCGGAGAAGGCGCTGCTCAAGGATGGCGACACCTTCGACCTTTCCGTTGTAGAGGACGTCAAATCGGTTGGCGAGACCGTGATACGCGCCGGGGCCAAAGCCCAGGGCACGATCGTCAAGATCCTGCCCCGCAGACGGATGGGGAAACCAGGCATCCTGCAGATCCGAGTCGATTGGGTTGAAGCCGTGGACGGCACGAAGATTGCGGTCCGGGAAAATCGGGACTTGAAAGGACAGAACCGTTACGGGACCGCCGCTACCGTCGGTTATTTTACGCTTGGCCTCGGACTGCTCAAGCACGGGAAAGATGTCGAACTGAAGAAAGGAACCGAGATCTCCTGCTTCACGAACTCCGATACCGAGATCCTCATACCTCCCGGAAACGACGACAAATCAGGCGAGTCGTAGGCCCCGACCCCTCGACCGCGAAGGGTACCCCTCCTCGGTGCGAGGCTGCTCGCTCAGCCGGCCGGAATCCGGCTTTTCTGGAAATCCTCCCCGGGATGGAACTTCCATCGTCTTTCCTGAGTTAGTATCCACGGGACCCGGCAGGCGGGTCCGCACGCGGTCAGCCGGAGCCGGGCCGAGCCATGAGACCACGCAACATCATCGCCGTCGTCCTGTTCGTGCTCTCGTTCGTGTTCCTCGTGCCCGGCCTCACCAGGGATCTCATCACCCTGCGCGCCTCGATCACCGTGTTCGGAAGCACGGTCGAAGTGTTCAACCAGACGCGCAGCATCCTCCAGACGGTGAGGAGCCTGCATGAGTCCGGAAACGACTTCGTCGCCGGGCTGATCTTCCTCTTCAGCGTCATGGTGCCGTTCGCCAAGGGGCTGCTGCTGCTGGGGCTGCCCTTCCTGCGATCCGCGAACACCAGGTACCGCGTCTTCGCCTTCGTGCGAGGCATCAGCAAGTGGGCGATGGCGGATGTCTTCGTCGTGGGCGTTTTCATCGCCTATCTTTCCGCCAAGGCGAGCGACAACCTGGACGCCGATCTCGGCGATGGGTTCTACCTGTTCGCCTCCTACTGCCTGATCTCCCTGCTGGCGCTGCAGTTCATGCAGGTGCCCCGGCCCGTCCCGGCCGGCCGCGCGTAGGCCGCTGGCGCGAGGATGGCCCCCGAGCGGGAGCATCCTCCGCCGCCGCATTGACCGCGGGCCGGGCAGCCCGGCCCGCGCCCGATCCGGCTACATCCCGGCTGTGAGCCGGCCGAGGTATCGCTTCACGCTGTCTCCCTCCCGCTCGCGCAGCCGCACGCAGTCGGTCACCTGGTCGGCAACACGCTCGAGGGACCTCTTCGTGCCGGGCTTGTCGTGGTTGGCCTCGGAGAAGAACTTCCGAGCGTCGGCGAGCCGGCGGGCACTGCAGCCGGAAGCGAAGAATGGCATGAAGGAGGCCCTGTCGGCGGGCAGCCGCGACAGGATGGCGTCGTAGTGATCGACCATGTACTTGTAGGAAAGGTCCCGGCCTTCGGGCGACCGTGCCACTCCCCGCGACAGCCGGAACATCTCGTTGGGCCGGACCTTGCCATCGAGTGAGAGCTCCAGCGCGGCCTCCATCAACTCCGGCTTGCGGAACGACCCGCTGGCGGACAGGTAACGCGACCGCTCGGCGGGTGTCTTCGCCGACTCGAAGCGCTTCAGGTACTCCTCGAAGAGAGCCTTGTCGCCGCGGATGGCCGCCAGCCGCAGCGCCACGCCCGCCAGCGAGGGGTCGATGGAGGTCGGATCGGCCATGTAGGAACGCGCGAGCTTTTCCGCATGCTCCAGAACGGCTTCGTCATGCCCGTCATCGCCTAGCCAGCCGATCAGGCGCGGGCGGAACAGCGACACCGCCGGCGGCTCTCCCGGCCTCTTCTCCAGGCCGAAGCGCGCCAGCGCCGGGTGCAGCGTCTCGCGGATGTAGGCGGCGAAGTCGTCTTCCAGCTCGGCCGGCACGAACGCCTGCTTCACGTCGCCCAGCGCGTCGAGCAGGGCCGTCAGCACCTGGGGCTGCGGATCCCCGGAAAAATGTCCCAGCGACTCCAGATAGGCGTCTCCATGGATGACACCCGCTCCCAGAAGCGCCGAAAGGTTGCCGATGAAACCGATGCGCTCTCTCTCGTTGAGCCGCTTCCGCCCCGGGCCCGCCAGGTCTAGCAGCATCTTCTCCGGCATGGACCAGCGGTAATAGCCGAGAGCGTCGGCGTCGGGCAGGATCCACGGCGGCGTCCCATCGATTGCCAGCTTGACGACGCGCGAGGGCTGTTTCAGCAGGACGGTCGTTGTCTGCGTCATGTCTCCCGCCGGATATCTCAGCGTCACCGGGATGTGCCACTGCCGGGGTTCGGCCGAGACGCCCGAGTTGAGGAATCGTCTCTGGGTCAGCTTCACGCGTCCCCCGTCGAGCGGGATCACATCGATCAACGGCACGCCGTTTTGCGTGAGGAAGGTCGGCATGGCGGATGCCACGTCCCCGCCGGAAACCTTCGACAGCGAACGCCACAGGTCGGAGGCCGTCGCGTTGCCCCAGGCATTGGCCTGGATATGGGCCAGGACCCCCTGGCGGAACTTCTCCGGGCCCAGCCACCGCTCGAACATCGACAAGACGGCCTTCCCCTTGCTGTAGGCCACGCCGATCCCCTGGAACTTGTTCTGGTCGGCCTTGAAGGGCCGCCGGATGGCGGGCGTGGACGGGCGGGCGTCCGCGTCCATGATCCCCTGGATCGATCCCATCTCGCTGAGATCCAGTCGAAACTCGGGATGGACCTGCGCGGTGATCTTGTCGCCCATCCAGTCGGCGAACGATTCGTTCAGCCACAGATCGTCCCACCACTGCATCGTGACGACATCGCCGAACCACATGTGCGATAGCTCGTGAGCGATGACGCGGGCCATGCCGCGCCGCTGCGCGATGCTGACCGCCGCGGGGTCGACCAGGAGGATCCGATCGGCAAAGGTGACGGCCCCCGGGTTCTCCATGGCGCCCGGCCAGTACTCGGGGATTGCGATCAGATCGAGCTTCGCGAACGGGTACTTCGAGTCGAAATACTTCTCCAGCGCCGCCAGGATCGCCGGCGTGGTCCGGGCCGCCGTGCCGGCCAGACCGGACTTTCCCTTCACGGTGACGACACGCCCCTTGATCGACATCCCCTCGATCGGAATCGTCTCGAGAGGACCCTCGGCGATGGCCAGCAGGTAGCTCGGCAACGGCTTGGTCCGCGCGAAAACGATCGTGCGCCGGCCCGCGTCGAGCGTCTCCCGCGCGATCGGCGTGTTCGTGACGGCGAGGTGGCCTTCCGGCACGGTCAGCGTCACCTGGTACGGGATCTTGAAGCCGGGCTCGTCCCAGCAGGGAAACGCCTTGCGGGCGTCCTCGGCCTCGAACTGCGTGAAGACGTAGCCGAGACCGTCCTGTTCCATCCTGTACAGGCCGACGGCCTTCGCGCCGAACTCGTTCTCGAAGTCGATCTCCAGCTTGTAGTCGCCCGGCGCCAGCGGGTGGTCGGTCGTGATCGTGACCAGGCCGATCTTCCCCGACTCCTGCTCGACTCCGATCGGCCCTCCGGGCCCGGTCAGGACGATCTTCCGCAGGTCCATATCCTCGGCATGGAAGCGGAAGGAACGGGTCGATTCCTTCACCTTCAGATCGATCGCGACCGCGCCACGATAGTCGGTCTTGTCGGCATCCACCACGAGGTGAATCGACTCGAATGTCGGGACGACGGCATCGCCGAGCCGCAACGGGTCGATCTGCCGCTCGCCGGCGCGGGGCCCGGAGACGACCAAGAGACAGCCCACCGCGAACAGCAGGCCCTTCAACGCTGGAAATCGCCTTCGTATCATGACTTCTCCTCTGGATGAATTATCATTACTTGCACGAGCCGGGCATGGACCGGATGGGGGGGAGTCCCTTGCGCCTCGCGGGCGGGGTAGCTATCTTTCCCCCAGGAGGACTCCCCGTGCCCTCTCGATGCGCCATCGCCCGCCATGCCGTCCTGCTCGCGCTCATCGGCTCTCTGGGTACCGGCTTGCTCCTTGCCGCCTCCCCTCCCGCCCCGAGCGCGGACATCAAGGTGACCGTCCGGACCGACAAGCCGGTCTACGCCTCGACGGATCCGATCGTCAT
>JBHHZN010000213.1:0-4559 GCA_046758155.1 Acidobacteriota bacterium
CCTCAACCTGGTGGCAGGGAAGGGCGACCGGCACATGAACCTCGCGGACTTCCGGGGTCTGGGGTGGCGCCGCCCCGCCTTGGGGCTCGCGCTCCTGATCTTCCTCTTGTCGCTGTCGGGCTTCCCGCCCACCGGAGGGTTCGTGGCCAAGCTGTACATCCTGCGCGCTGCCATCGACGCCGGGGAGGTGACGCTCGCCGTCACTCTCGTCCTGGCCAGCCTCCTCTCCTACTACTACTACCTCCGGGTGGTTTGGAAGATGTACTTCGAGGAGGGCGCTGATCACGCCGTGGCCTCCAGCAGCGGCAGCTTCCGACTCGGGACCGCCCTGTGCGCGGCGGGCGTCCTTCTCCTCGGGCTGCTACCCGGACCGGTGCTCCGCGGCTTCGAGCGGGCCGGAAGCGACATCGTCGGAGGGGCGGCGGCGACCGCCGCTATCGAGGCGCCACGCCCCGAGGCGCCGGCGAACCCATCGAGCCGCGGGCTCGCTCCGTGAGGGTGCCAGCGGAGGTGTTCCGCGAGTACGACATCCGCGGCATCGTCGGGGAGACACTCGATCCGGCGCTCGCCCGCGTGGTGGGGCGATCCTACGGAAGTGAGCTCGGCGGGGGCCAGACGGTGGCGGTGGGGCACGACAACCGGCCGAGCTCGCCCGAATTGGCCTCCGCTCTGTGCGAGGGCCTGAACGCGGCCGGAGTGGACGTTGTCTTGATGGGTACGGTACCGACACCCGCGCTCTACTTCGCGGAGCGCGAGCTGGGTGCAGCGGGCGGCATTCAGATCACGGGCTCGCACAACCCGCCGGAGTACAACGGCATCAAGCTGACCGTCGGCGGCCGTTCCCTGTACGGCAAGGCGATCCAGGGCCTGCGGGAGCGAATCGAGGACGACGCCTTCGGAACCGGCAGCGGAAGGACGCGCCAGGTCGAGATCCTTCCGCGATACGCGGAGGAGATCGGCCGCCGGGCCACGGTCGCTCCGCCGCTCCGATTCGTACTCGACTGCGGGAACGGGACAGGGAGCGTGGTCGCCGCCGACGCGCTTCGCGCCACCGGAGCCGAGGTGGATACGCTCTTCTGCGAATCGGACGGAACGTTTCCCAACCACCACCCAGATCCGACGGTCGACGAGAACGTCCGTGACCTGATCGACCGGGTGATCTCCACTGGGGCCGCCTTCGGCGTCGGCCTCGACGGCGACGCGGACCGGATTGGCGCCGTCACCGAGAAGGGCGACATCATCCGGGGCGACCGCCTCCTGCTCCTGTACGCTCTCGATGTTCTGAAGGAGCGACCCGGAGCCGAGATCATCTTCGATGTCAAGTGTTCCAAGGCCCTGCCGGAGATGATCTCGCGGGCCGGCGGCGTTCCCGTCATGTGGAAGACCGGTCACTCCCTGATCAAGGAGCGGATGTACGAGTCGGGATCTCCTGTATCAGGTGAGATGAGTGGTCACATCTGCTTTGCTGATAGGTATTTCGGATTTGACGATGCGATCTACGCCGCCGCTCGGCTGGCCGAGCTGGTCGCCAGGGAAGGGCGTACGCTCTCCGAGATGGCGGCCGGGATTCCGGCGTATCCCTCGACGCCGGAGCTGCGACTGGAGTGCGCCGAGGAGCGCAAGTTCGACGTGGTCGAGCGCGCCGTGGCCCGCTACAAGCGATCGCACGAAGTGATCGATATCGACGGCGCCCGGGTTCTCTTCGACGGAGGTTGGGCGCTCATCCGGGCCAGCAACACCCAGCCGGTGATCGTCGTACGCATCGAGGCGGACACCTCCGAGCGTCTCCGGGAGATCCACTCCGAGCTGGCCGGCTACCTGGCCACCGAGGGGGTGCGGCTTCCCACCGAGGGGGTCGGGCTGTAGAAGGCCTCGCAGGTCGCTGAAGGTCAGCGGCCTGCTTGGGCCCTCCAGCGACTCCGGGACCCGATGAGCCGACCCATGGAAGCGGACAAGCGCAAGCGCGTGGTCATCGCGATCGGAGGCAACGCCCTCTCGCCGGCGGGCGGCCCGGCCGAGATCGCGACGCAGTTCCGGCATACCCGCGAGAGCCTCACGCCGATCATGGAGTTCGCACGCCGCCGCTGGTGCATCGCGATCGTTCATGGAAACGGTCCGCAGGTGGGGGACGCGTTGCTCCGCAACGAGATGGCGCGCGCCGTAGTCGACGAGCTGCCACTCGGTGTACTCGTTGCGGGCACAGCCGGTTGGATCGGCTACATGATCCAGCAGTCTCTGCAGAACGCCCTGGCGCGAGCCGGGATCGAGCGAAACGTCGTCACGGTGATCATGCAGGTGCTCGTGGATCCCGATCACCCGAGCACCCTTCAGCCACGCAAGTTCGTCGGACGCACTGTCGGATCCAACGTGGCTCGCGAGCTCGAGGCGGAGGGCGCGGTGATCCGTCCCGACGGCCGAGGCAAGCTGCGACGGGTCGTGCCCAGCCCCGATCCCGTCGATATCGTGGAGGCTGAGGTCGTGCGCCGGCTCGTCGAGGCCGGAACGATCGTCATCGCAGCGGGCGGCGGCGGCACGCCCGTGTATCGTGACCCGGTCCTCGGACTGGAGGGCCTGGACGCGGTCATCGACAAGGATCTGGCGGCGGCGATCCTGGCCGTGAAGATCGACGCCAGCACGCTGTTGATTCTGACGGACGTGGACGGTGTGTTCCGCGCCTTCGGGACCCCGGAGCAGGAGGTGATCAGCCACCTGACACCAGAGGAAGGCCGGGCCCTGCTGGCTTCCGGCGAGCTGGGAGAGGGAAGCATGCACCCCAAGCTGAAGGCGGCCGTGGAGTTCGTGGAGCAGGGCGGCGGGCGAGCGATCATCGCCGAGCTCCACCAGGCGCCGGCCGCCCTGGATGGCCTGGCAGGCACGACGGTCGAACTGAGTACCACGGAAGCGGAGCCCACACGGTCATGAACATCCACGAGTATCAGGCACGCGAGATCTTCCAGGCTCATGGCCTGCCGGTCCCCGACTCGGAGGTGGTGGACACGCCCGACGGGGCGGCCGATGCCGCCCGAAGTCTGGGAGGTCGCGTCGTCATCAAGGCGCAGGTGCACGCCGGTGGAAGGGGAAAGGCCGGGGGAGTGAAGCTGGCCGTCGGCCCTAAGGAGGCGCGCGACGCAGCCGGGGCGATCCTCGGAATGGAGATCAAGGGCCTGAGGGTACGGAAGGTCCTCGTGGCTCCCACCGCGGACATCGCCACCGAGGCCTACGTGGGAATCGTCACGGACAGGGTATCGCAGAGGCCGGTGATGATGGTCTCGCCGGAGGGAGGCGTGGACATCGAGGAGGTGGCGAAGACGAAGCCCGAAGCCATCTTCCGGGAAACGATCGACCCTCGGTACGGGCTGCTCAACCATCAGGCCACCAGGCTCGCGTACCGTCTCTTCTCGGATCCATCTCTGGCCAGGCCCGCGGCCGGCGTTCTGTCGGGACTCTGGCGCGCCTATCGATCTGCCGACGCCACCCTGGCAGAGGTCAACCCGCTCGTCTCGACGCCCTCAGGCGAGGTGCTGGCGATCGACGCCAAGATGAACATCGACGACAACGCCCTTTTCCGGCACCCGGACATCGAGGCGATGCGTGACGAGGACGCCGAGCCGCCGTCGGAGCGACGAGCCAGGAAAGCCGGTCTGAGCTACATCAAGCTGGAGGGAAGCGTCGGATGCTGCGTGAACGGCGCCGGCCTGGCCATGGCGACGATGGACCTGGTGAAGTATTACGGCGGCGACCCGGCCAACTTTCTCGACATCGGTGGATCCTCCAACCCGGACAAAGTGGTGTGCGCCCTGGAGATCATGACCGGCGACCCCAACGTTCGCTCCATCCTGTTCAACATCTTCGGAGGCATCACCCGGTGCGACGATGTGGCGAACGGCATCGTGGAGGCCACGAGTCGTCTGGAGCTCCAGGTGCCGTTGACGATCCGGTTGACCGGAACCAACGAGGACGAGGCGGTGGAAATCCTGGGAGCCGCCGGCTTGAAGGCGGATACGGACATGGACCGAGCCGTTCAGCGAGCGGTACGGGCGGCTGGCGTGGAATAACGGCGAGAAACCGATGGCGATCTTCATTGGCGAGCACACGCGACTGGTCGTACAGGGCATCACCGGCAGGGACGGTTCGTTCCACGCGCGGCAGATGCGGGACTACGGCACGCGGCTGGTGGCGGGTGTCACACCCGGCAAGGGCGGCCAGACCTTCGACGGCGACGTTCCGATATTCAACACCGTGGCCGACGCGGTCGAGCAGGCCGGCGCGAACACCTCGGTCATCTACGTGCCGGCGTCGTTCGCCGCAGATGCCATCCTCGAGTCCGCCGACAGCGGGATCGACCTCATCGTCTGCATCACCGAGGGGATCCCGGCGGCGGACATGATGCGGGTCATGCCGTACATCGAGGAGCGCGGTTGCCGGCTCGTCGGGCCGAACTGCCCAGGGCTCATCGTGCCCGGGATCTGCAAGGTGGGAATCCTGCCGGGTCAGATCGTCCTGCCCGGCCGAGTCGGCATCGTGAGCCGATCGGGCACCCTCACCTACGAGGTGATCTT
>JBHHZN010000214.1:0-4531 GCA_046758155.1 Acidobacteriota bacterium
CCTGGGACTACGTTCATCGCCTCGCGATCCGCAGTGAACGGATCGGGTTCGACCTGACGCTCATCGCCGAGTTGAATCTCAACGACATCAAGGGGCCGGCGGCTCCCTGCCTGGACGCGTGGACGACGGCCGCGGCGCTGGCGGCCGTCACACGCCGGCTCGAGTTGATGGTCGCCGTGAGGCCTACCTTCCACCATCCCGCGCTGCTCGCCAAGCAGGCCGCCACCATCGACCGGGTATCCGGCGGGCGGTTGGCCTTGAATGTCGTTTCGTCCTGGTGGCGGGAGGAAGCCGAGCAATATGGCCTACCCTTCGACACCCATGACGCGCGCTACGCGCGGACGGAGGAATGGCTCACCGTCGTGAACGGCCTGTGGAGCAGGCAACGATTCACCTTCACCGGCCGATACTACAAGACCAGCAACGCGATGCTCTCTCCCAAGCCGCTTCGCTCTCCCCGCCCCATGGTGTATGCCGGCGGGGAATCCGAGGCCGCCAAGAACATGATCGCCCGTCACGCCGATGCCTACGTCATGCACGGCGATCCTCCCGACCGGATCGGCGCCAGGATCGCTGACATGCGGCGGCGCCGGGAGCAACTGCGCCCCGCCGCCCCCCCTCTCCTGTTCGGTGTGGCGGGCTACGTGGTCTGCCGTTCCTCGCGATCCGCGCTGCGGCGGGAGCTGGCGCGGATCACGCGCTTTTCGGAGACGGCCCCCGGCTTCGCCAATTTCACGCAGTGGCTCGAGGGCACCAAGCTCGAGAAGCGCCTCAGCCCGCGCGAGTACGTCGTCTCGAATCGCGGCCTGCGCAGCGGGCTCGTGGGCAAACCGGAACAAATCGCCGACCGGCTCGATGCTTTCAGGAGAGTGGGCGTCGATCTGACGCTCCTGCAGTTCAGCCCGCAGGCGGAGGAGATGGAGCGATTCGCGCGCGATGTGATACCGCTGGTCGAGCCGGCGAGAATGGCGGGAAGCTCCGCCCCACGATGAGGCCCTGCGCCGTCGGCGCCCCGGCCGATCGCCGGCGTCGAGACCGCTCGCGTCCCCTCGCGAGCCGCCTTCTCGAGGCGGGCGCGTATCACGCGGGGCGCTCGGCTGGCTGCACGATCGACCGCAACCGTCATTTTCCCGCCTTCTTTTCCAGGTGACCGCCGAAGGCGTAGCGCATGGCCGACAACACCTTGCCGGCGAAGTCCGCCTCGCCGCGTGAGGTGAACCGTTCGTACAGCGACGTGGTCAGGACCGGCGCGGGGACGCCTTCATCGACGGCGGCCTGAACCGTCCAGCGGCCCTCTCCGGAATCGGAGACACGACCTTCGAAACGCGCGAGCTGCGGGTCCTGCAGCAAGGCGGCCGCGGTGAGATCCAGCAACCAGGACGTGATCACGCTGCCGCGTCGCCACACCTCGACGATGTCGGGGAGGTTCAGATCGTACTGGTAGTGTTCGGGGACGCGCAGGGGGGTTGTTTCGGCGTCCGTCGCGCGCTCCCGCTTGCCGATGTCGGCGTGTTTCAGGATGTTCAGCCCTTCCGCGTAGGCCGCCATGATCCCGTACTCGATGCCGTTGTGGACCATCTTCACGAAATGGCCGGCGCCGCATGGGCCGCAGTGCAAGTATCCCTGCTCGGCCGTCCCGTCCGACCCCTCGCGGCCGGGGGTGCGCGTGGCCGCATCGATCCTGGGCGCCAGCGAGGCGAAAACAGGGTCGAGATGCCTGACGATGTCGGGTTCCCCCCCGATCATCTGGCAAAACCCGCGCTCGAGTCCCGACACTCCCCCGCTGGTCCCGACATCGACGTAGTGGATGCCCCGCTCGAGGAGCTCCTTGCCGCGCCGGATATCATCGTGGTAGTACGAATTGCCGCCATCGATGACGATGTCACCCTCGTCGAGCAAGGGCACGAGCGACTCCAGTGTCCGGTCCACGACCCCGGCGGGAACCATCATCCAGACCGCGCGCGGCTTCGTCAGCCGATCGGCGAGCTCCTCGAGAGAACCCGTCCCCGTCGCTCCCTCCTGCGCAAGCGGCCTGACGGCCTGCGGGTGGATGTCGTAGACGACACAGTCATGCCCTTCTCTCATCAGGCGCCTGACCATGTTGGATCCCATTCGACCCAATCCGATCATTCCGAGTTGCATGCCTCGTTCCTTCCTTTCCGTTACGGAGTCCGGTGGGAATTCCCGTCACCGGGTGTTCAAGCGGCCCGTTCGACCCGCTCGTGAAGGTAAGCTTCCAGCTTCCGCAGATCCGCGTTGAATCGGCGGATCCCCTCGGCCAGCTTCTCGGTTGCCATCGGATCCTCGTTGAGCATCCAGCGGAACGATTTCTCGTCCAGATGAATCTTCTCCATGTCCCGGGTGGCGGCGGTCGCGGGGTCCAGCTTGCGTTGCACGATTCCTTCGGTGCTCTCCAGCTCCCGGAGAAGCCGAGGCGAGATGGTCAGCAAGTCACAACCCGCCAGTTCCAGGATCTGGCCGGTGTTGCGAAAGCTCGCGCCCATGACCTCGGTGGCATAACCGAACTTCTTGAGGTAGTTGTAGATCTCGGTGACGGATGTGACCCCGGGATCCTCCGCGGCGGGGATGGCCTCGACGCCGCGCTGCTTCTTGTACCAGTCGTAAATACGCCCCACGAAGGGAGAGATGAGCTGGACTCCCGCCTCGGCGCACGCCACCGCCTGGGCGAAGTTGAACAGGAGCGTCAGGTTGCAGTGGATGCCGTCGGCCTTCAACCTCTCGGCGGCCCGGATCCCTTCCCAGGTAGAAGCCACCTTGATAAGAATCCGGGCGCGGTCGATGCCGGCCGCCTCGTACATCCCGATCAGTCGGCGGGCCGTCTCGATGGTGCCTTGCGTATCGAACGAGAGGCGGGCGTCGACCTCGGTCGACACGCGTCCCGGAATGATCTCCAAGATCTCGCGACCGAAGTCGACGGCCAGCTTCTCGATGCAGGCCTGCACGCGCTGCGGCCTGTCGCCCGTCGCGGCCTTGGCGCACGCGATGGCCTCGCGCACGAGAGGCTCGTATTCGGGCATCTGGGCCGCCTTGTAGATCAGCGAGGGGTTGGTCGTCGCGTCCTGCGGGTGGTGCTCCTGGATCGCCTGGATGTCGCCCGTATCGGCGACGACGACCGTGAACTTCCGAAGTTGCTCCAGCAGGTTCATCGATGGCTCCTTGATCAGCGATCAACAAGGTTGAGCGGGCTCATCTTCCCCGGAAGCGCGCCGCCTGTGGCCGGATCCGACTCATCGTCCCCCCAAGGGCACGTCCGATCGTGCGATTATCTTAGCGCATGCGCTGCGAGACGCCGAGACCTGCTAGAGTTGGGGAAGGCCCGGGTCCGGGGAGACGCCGCCGGCAGGTGAGCCGAGGGGCAGAACCTCGCGCGGGGACCGCCCCGCCCTATCATCGATGGGAGGCCAGGAATGTCCGAGCTGACCAGATCACCCGCCTGGCGGGCACTCAGCGAGCACCGGAGGAAGATGGCCGGTGTTTCGATGCGGGAGCTCTTCGCCCGTCATCCGGACCGATTCGAGGGGTTCTCTCTGCGGGTCGGGGACATCCTGTTCGACTACTCCAAGAACCGCATCACCCAAGAGACGATGGAGCTGCTCATGGCGCTGGCCCGTCAGGCGGGCCTTGCCGAGAACATCGAGGCTATGTTCGCCGGAGCCCGGATCAACACCACCGAGAACCGGGCCGTCCTTCACGTGGCCCTGAGGAACAGGTCTGAAAGGCCCATCCTCCTCGACGGACAGGACGTCATGCCCGGTGTGAGGAAAGTTCTCGAAAAGATGCGCGTGTTCACCGAGAAGGTTCGTTCGGGTGAATGGAAGGGGTGTTCGGGCAAGGCGATGACCGATTTCGTGAACATCGGCATCGGGGGGTCGGACCTGGGACCGAAGATGGTCGTGGAGGCCTTGACGCCCTATGCCAAGCGGGACCTGCGGCCCCATTTCGTCTCGAATGTCGACGGCACCGATCTGGCCGAGACCCTCAGGGAGCTCGATCCCGAGACGACCCTCTTTCTGGTCGCCTCGAAGACCTTCACGACGCAGGAAACCATGACGAACGCCCGCTCGGCGAGGCGGTGGCTGCTCGCCGCGGCCGGTGCGGACGACGCCGTCGCGAAACATTTCGTCGCCCTGTCCACCAATGCCGCGGCCGTGGCCGAGTTCGGCATCGATAAGGAGAACATGTTCGAGTTCTGGGACTGGGTCGGCGGGCGATACTCCTTGTGGTCGGCCATCGGCCTGGCCATCGCCCTGTCGGTCGGCATGGAGAACTTCGAAGCGTTGCTGGACGGGGCCCACACGATGGACGAACATTTTCGCACCACGCCCCTCGAGAGGAATATCCCCGTGATCATGGGGATGCTGGGGATCTGGTACAACAATTTCTTCGGTGCCGAGACCCACGCCATCCTGCCCTACGACCAGTACCTCGCCCGCTTTCCCGACTACTTTCAGCAGGGCGACATGGAAAGTAACGGCAAGAGCGTCACCAAGGACGGCGCCCGCATCGACTA
>JBHHZN010000215.1:0-4508 GCA_046758155.1 Acidobacteriota bacterium
GGATGGCGAACTCGACGAACCCGTCACCACGCTCTCCCCCACCGTCGATGAAGTCCGCGATCCTGTGCCACGGAGCCTCGCGATCCCCGTGGGACGCCGTCCCCGCGATCAGGGTCTTCGCCATGTCGCTGTTACGCTAACTCTCTGAATCGTTGGCAGATAGGCAGGCATGCTATCAGCGTCGATCGACGACTGTCAAGACGGGCCGTGACGAGCGGGCCGTTCGTGCGACGGCGGGAGAGGCGTCGGCTATCGCTCCGGCTCGATGAGGCCTAGATGACCGTCGCGGCGGCGATAGATGACGTGGATCTGCAGTGAGCGGGCATCGCGGAAAACGAGGAACTCCCGGTCCGACTCCAGCAGAGCGAGCGCCGCATCCTCGACCGAGAGAGGTTTCTTGCTGGCCAGCGGCATCCGGATGATCCGTGGCGAGGCGTCGACGGACCCGGCGTGATTCCCGTTGGAGCTCTTGGGTACGACCGGCCTCAAGCTCGCCCTGGGGGCCGGGCGGGCGTGCTTACGTCTGCCCGACCACTTGTCCTTGAGTCGGCGAGCCTGGGCCTCGAGCTTGTCGACGGCATTGCCTATCGAAGCGTACAGATCCCCCGTGGCATCCGTTCCGGTCAGGGTGCGATTCCTGCCGTGGACCACGATTTCCGCAATGTGGCGGTGTTTTTCAACGGAGAGAACGACGTGTGTCTCGATGATTTCGTCCAACCAACGTTCGAGTTTACCCAGCTTGTCCTCGGTGAAGTCCCGGATTGCCGGGGTGATATCGATGTTCCGGCCCGTGATCTCGACCCTCATGATTCTTTCCTCCCTTGAGGTGCGAACCGAGCTACCGCATTCTGCGTTCGGACGATGAGAGGATCTTCAATTCACCTCGATACTTGGCGACGGTACGGCGTGCGACCTTGATCCCGTCCCGTGTTCCCAGAATGTCGACGAGGGCCGCATCCGAGAGTGGATGGGAGCTGTCTTCCGCATCGATGATTTCCTTGATTCTCTGCTTGACACTGAGGGAGGAAACCTCCCCCCCGTGATCGTCGTGCACGCCGGCATGGAAGAAGTAACGCATCTCGAACAGGCCGCGGGGCGTATGCAGGTACTTGTTGCGCACAACACGGCTGACGGTCGATTCGTGCATCTGGATGTCGTCAGCGACATCGCGAAGGCGCAGCGGCCGGATGCGGTCCAGGCCGTGATCGAGAAACGCCCTCTGATGCTTCACGAGGCTGACCGCCACCTTCATGATGGTCCGCTGGCGCTCGTCCAGACTCTTGATCAGCCTGAGGGCCGATCGCATCTTTTCCCGGACGAATTCCTTGGCGTCCTGATCGGTCCCCTCACCCCTCTCGAGCATCCGCCTGTAGGTCCGGCTGATACGAAGTCGCGGCAGACCGTCCTCGTTCAGCAACACCCGGTACTCGCCGTGATCGTCCTTGAAGACATAAGCATCGGGTGTGACGTACTGGGAGCGCTGGCTGTTGTACTTGAGACCGGGGCTCGGGTCGAGATGTTTGATGATCTCCACGTCGGCGATGATCTCCTTCACCTCGCGCCCCAGCTGCGCGGCGATCTCCGCGTAGGCGTGGGACCGCAAGAGAGAGAAGTGGTCGCGGACAATCGTCTCCGTATCGGTGCCGTTGAGTCCCAGGTGCCTGAGCTGGAGAAGAAGGCATTCGCGGAGGTCCCGTGCCCCCACACCCGGCGGGTCGAGGGTCTGAAGCAGGGCGAGGGCCCGCGTGACTTCCGCGGCCTCGTAACACCGTCCGCCGCCAGCCTCGCCCATGTGCTGGATTTCCTCAAGCGAGGCGGCCAGGTAACCGTCGGGATTCAAGTTCCCTATGAGGGCTTCCCCGATCTCGTGTTGCCGATCATCGATGGGGCTCATCTCGAGTTGCCAGAGGAGGTGGTCGGTGAGGTTCTCCGGCTTGGTCAGCGTCGCCTCGTAGGACGGCGTCTCGACGGGCTCGATGGGACGGCGGGGCTCGTAGCCCTTCTCGAGGTAGTCGCGCCAGAAGGCCTCGTAGTCGTTGTCGTCTCCCGTGCCGTTTTCTTGTTTCGCCTCTTCGGCGATCTTCCCCTTCTCCTCCTGCTGCGCGCCCAACTGCTCGGGGGCCATCGTCTCCTTGCCCTCCTCGAGGACAGGGTTCTCGACGAGCTCCTGGTTGATCTCGTTGACGAGTTCCAGCTTCGACAGCTGCAGAAGCTTGATCGCCTGCTGCAGGGAAGGCGTCATGATGAGCTTCTGACTCATCTTGAGGTTGAGCCGTTGCTCAAGCGCCATGCTGCAGCATCCTCCCCGCGATCAGTAGAGGGTGAATCCCTCTCCTAGATAGACATCCCGCACTCCGGGATCGGTGGCCAGTGCTTCGGGCGTTCCTGTCTGGAAGATAACTCCATTATGGATAATGTACGCGCGATCCGTGATTTGTAAAGTTTCCCGGACGTTATGGTCGGTCACCAACACTCCCAGCCCCTTGGCCTTCAACTGCGCCACGACCTGCTGGAGATCGAACCGTGCCTTCGGATCGATTCCCGCGAAGGGTTCATCCAGCAGGATGAACGACGGCCGGGTCGTCAACGCCCGGGCGATCTCGAGGCGTCGCCTCTCCCCGCCGGACAGTGTCGCGGCCTTCTGGTGAGCCAGGCTGGCTATGCCGAACTCCTCGAGCAGACAGGCTGCGCGATCGGACACCTCGCGCCGGCCGAGGCCCAACGTCTCGAGGATCGCGAGCAGGTTTTGCTCGACTGTCATCTTGCGGAAGACGGAGGATTCCTGCGGGAGATAGCCTATGCCCCGGCGCGCGCGCAGGTACATCGGCAAGCGGGTGATGTCCTCTTCATTCAGGAGAACGCGCCCGCCGTTGGGCGACACGATGCCCAGGACGCAGGAGAAAGTCGTCGTCTTGCCCGCGCCGTTGGGGCCGAGCAGCCCGATGACTTCACCACCGAGGATCTCTATGGAAACGTCGCGAACAACCCAACGACCCTGGAACGACTTGCTGAGTGACTCAGTTCTTAGGATCTGAGGCAACGCCCGGCGCTCCTTTCTGCCGTGGCTTGAGGATGATCCAGGTCCTCCCTCCTAGTTCGGATTCGACCATGATCCTATCACTCGACCGTTCCATTGTCAAAGAACTACCGCGTACAACTTGTTGACCTGTTGCATCTTGTATGACTGCCTCGCGGCCGATTCCGGTCAGAACCATGGTGTCCGCATCGACGTTCGCCACCAGGCGATCACCCCGTCCGATGCGATTGATGTCGTGCAGTTCGACGCTGCCGCGGGCATCCAATTTATCGGCCGTTCTCCCATCGGGTTTCAGCAGCACGCTCAGCCTCTCGCATGCCACCCGAAGAGATCCTTGCGTCAACAAGACCCGGTCTCCGTACATGATCACATGGCGATCTCTGTCGTACTTCATCCACGCGGCGTCGATCGTGACGATCTCATCGGAAGGGGTTCCGCCGCGGGGGCTGCCCTTGGGGACCGATTGCCGGAAGGTCGACACGACATCGCCACGGGCATCCACCGTTCCCTCGATCTCTGAGAGATCGACTTCCATGGCCTCGAGACGGTTCTCCCCCTGCCACAGGCGCACGCGGTCACGGTAGTGCGCTATCTGGCCCCCGTCCGAGAAGACCAAGGACCCTGCCATCGCGTAAATGGTCTCGCCGCGCCTGAAGAACGGGAGGGCCTGGTTCTGAGCCCGTGCTTGCCTCGATTCGGGCGGCTGGTAGCTGGTTCGGACGTTTCCTTCGGCCGCGAGGTTGTTTCCTTTCCGGTCGGCCTGGATGAGATCGGCCTGGATCTTGCGGTCCAGCCACTCGGCATGGGCCGGCTGATCCTTGTCGCCCGCCAGGGTCACCACGTCGGTGTTCGGATCGAGAAATGTCGAGCTGCCTCGGCTCGTCATGTCCCGGTTGGTGAGCTGGATCGCTCCCTGACCTTCGATCCGGAGAATCGAGCCGATGTTGGGATCGAATGCGGCGTTGAGCTCCTCGCTCTGGAGTTGAAACCCCTCGGGCTCCCCCTCCGAGGGGGCTCCCTGGAGATCGACGTCGCCCACCGCGCTCGCATGCGAGATGCTGCCGTTGGTCAGATCGAACGACAGGGTTCTGGCCGCGATGCTCGAGGGCGCTCCGCCTGAGCGATCATCATACGCGGTGAGGTTGGCCTGCCCTGAGACCTCGATCGATCGCGGCTCGGAGTCCGGACCAAAATTCACGGCAAGCCGAAGCCCCCGCATCGTCCGGAGCCCCTCCAGCGCCAGAAGGCGTGAGAGTGGGGATGTTGACTCACCTGCCGGTGTCGTGTGAGTGGTTTCCAGGACGAAGCCTTTTTCTCCCTGGAGCTGTTGCATCCCCCCTTCTTCCCGGAAATGGGCCAGAAGGCGTGCTCCTGTGAGCGATTCCCCCCGGGCCGTCGCGGCGCGATACGAGGTCATCTCGAACGTGTTCTCTCTCATCCAGGACCGGGATGGAAATCTGTGGTTCGGCAC
>JBHHZN010000216.1:0-4495 GCA_046758155.1 Acidobacteriota bacterium
GGTCCGCCGAGAAGATCACGGCAGGGGGAGAACCCGCCGCGCCCGCGAAGTGGCCCGGATCTTGAATCAGGTCTCTCTGGAAGGTCCTCGAAGGAGGCGCACCATGAGCACTCAGTCGGTGAAGGAGCTGACCGCGACGGACATCATGAGCCCCGACGTGGTCTGCCTGAACGAAGATCTGGACATGCACGAGTGCGAGAGAATCCTCATCGATAGGGAGATTTCCGGTGCTCCGGTCGTGGATGCGCACGGCCGCCTGCGCGGCGTGCTATCGAAGACTGACCTGATCGCCTACCACTACAGCGAGCAGGGGGAAGGGACCACACCCTCCCCCCTTTACAGGATCGGCGGGAATCGGGGCGGCAGGATCGTGGAATTCGACGCCCCTTCAGCGCGGGATGTGATGACGCCCGTCCCCTGCGTGGCCACCGAGGGGGCCACGCTGGACGAGCTGGCGGCCTTGATGAGCCGCAAGCACGTGCATCGGGTCGTCATATGCCGCGATCGGCGGGTCGTGGGCATCGTCACCACCATGGACATCATGCATGCCATCGCGTCCGATGTCGGCGAGGATTGGGACCCTGACGGGTTCCCCGGGTAGGAGCTTCGGCTGTGTGATTCGACGCATCCGGTGCGTGTGATGCCCCTGTTTCGGGGCCGTGGAGCCGGTGATGAGCAACGAGAAGGTACTGATAGTCGAGGACGAGAAGCTGCTGCGCTGGTCGCTGCGCGAGCGTCTCAACCGGGAGGGCTTCGAGGTCTTCGAGGCAGCCAACGGCCGGGACGGACTGGAGATCTCCGAGGATCCGGGCGTGGACATCCTCCTGCTCGACTACCGGCTGCCCGACATGACGGGCCAGGATGTGCTTCTGCGGGTCTGCTCCAGGCATCCCGAGGTGCCGGTCATCATGATGACGGCGTATGGAACCGTCCAGACCGCCGTCGAGGCGATCAAGGCCGGCGCCTTCGAATACCTCAGCAAACCCTTCAACCAGGACGAGCTGGTCATCCGGATCAACAAGGCGCTGGAGTCCTCTCGCCTGCACCGAGAGCTGAGGGACTGGCGCGCGCGCCAGAAGCAACGCTATGCGCCGTCGAACATCCTCGGCACGAGTCCCGCCATCCAGAATATCTGCCGGCTGGTCGCGAAGATAGGCAGCTCCGCCTCGGCGACCGTCCTCATCACCGGCGAAAGCGGCACGGGCAAGGATCTGGTAGCCAAGGCCATCCACTACGCGAGCGACCGCGCCACCCGCCCCTTCATGAACATCACATGCAGCGCCCTTCCGGAAACGCTGCTGGAAAGCGAGTTGATGGGTCACGAGATCGGCGCGTTCACCGATGCCCGCCAGACCAAGCAAGGCCTGTTCGAGCTGGCCGACGGCGGGACACTGTTCCTCGACGAGATCGGCGACATGGGGCTGGCCCTGCAGTCGAAGCTGTTGAGATTCCTCCAGGACAAGTCGTTCCGGCGCATCGGCGGGACGAAGGACATCAAGGTGGATGTCCGCGTCATCGCGGCCACCAACCATGATCTCGAATCGTGCGTCGCCGACGGCAGGTTCCGCGAGGATCTCTACTACAGGCTCAACGTCATCCCGGTGAACCTCCCGCCGCTGCGAAGCCGCCCGGAGGATATCCCCGTGCTGGCCGAACACTTCATCGGCGGCTTCAACAAGGAGTTCAAGAAGGCCACGACGGGCCTGACCCCCGAGGCGATGAAACGTCTCATGGCGTACCACTGGCCGGGCAACGTGCGCGAGCTGAGACACGCCATCGAGCGGGCGATGATCCTCGAGAACAAGAGGTACCTGGACGTGACGGACCTGCCGGCCGGGATCGTATCGCACGCCGGCGCCCCGTTGCCGGGAGGATCCCCGATTCACCTGGCCGATGGCGGGTACCCCCTCGAATCGATGGTGCGGGAGATGGTCCGCCAGGCCCTGGACAAGACGGGAGGAAACCAGTCGGCCGCCGCGCGCCTCCTGCACATCTCCCGCGACGCGCTGCGGTACAAGATGAAGAAGTACCACTTCCTCTGAGTCATCGATCGCGCGGCGGAGCTGTGATGGGCGGACCGTCTCCCCACCCTTGCAATCGCTCCTGCGGGACCGATTCACCCTTTCCGCGGCTGGAATCCAGTGTCAGCGCCCGTTGCGCACCGCTTCGAAGGTGTAATGGAAGCGCATCGGGGTGGCGCTCGAGTCGTTTACCCGCTCCACGATCTCGACAACATACAGACCCGGGCGTTCGACTCCGGCCGGCAGGTCGAGGGGGATCTCCGAGGGGCCCGATGGGGACACGTTTTCCGCCTGCCCAACGCGCTGCCCGTGCGGCCCGGTCACGACAATGTCATAGTGGGCGGAGAGCGGGCCCCCGACCGGCATGGTGAGGCGCAGGGCGAGGGGCCGGTCGAGAGGCGCCTGATCGTTGCCTGTCGCCTGTCCCCTGTAAGCGCTCTCGAGCCTGATCAGGACAGGTTCCCCGCCGCGCCGACCCCCCGAAAAACCATCGGGCCACCACCCGACCAGTACGGCAAAGCCGGCCAGCACCGCCGCTGCTGCCACCCAGCCGATCCATGCCCGGTGATGGCCCCGGGTCCCGGGACCGCCGGTCTTCCGCCTCGGCGGGACGGGCGGTGCCGGGCGTTCCGGACCCGGTTGTGCGACGACGGGATCCCCCCCTTGCTCCGGTGCTGCTTCGAGCGCCTCGGGGAGCATTTGCCGCAACCGGATCTCGGCAAGGCAGGCTTTGCAATGGAAGTAATGAATCTCGAACCTCTCGTCATTCTCCGGGGATAATCTCCCCTCGAGATAGGCTGCAAGCAGCTTCCCGATACCGGGGTCCGAGCATCTCTGTTCCGGAGGCCGTGGCGTGCGGCTCACGTCGAAATCTCTCCATCGATGGCAAAGAATCGGAAGGACCGGGCCCGCTCAGGTTCCTTCCATGGGGGCACTCTCGCCGACATCACCGTCATACTTGTAGGTCGGCGCGGGGCGTGGTTTCTCCACTTGCGTGCGACGGCCGAGCAGAAGACGGATCCTGACGAGCGCCCTGTACTTGAGCCGGCTTTCCTCCGCGCAGGATACACCCATCCTCTGAGCCGCCTCGGCATTTCCCAGGGACCTAAGATAACGCAACCGCAGGGCTTCCGGCTGAGCCGTGGGAAGACAGTTCAGGACGCTGCGGATACGATCGACCTGCTCGGCGTGCAGGATGTGTTGCTCCGCCGTCGCCTGCTCGATTCTCGAGGCGAATGCCGGAGAGTCATCGATCGAGGATCTAACCGCCTCGCGGCGTGCCTTCCGGCGGAACCCATCGAGACACTTGTGCCGCGCGATGCCGAGCAGATACCCGACCGGATCGACGACCCCCTCGCCATCGCTCGTGAGCGCCCCCCAGGCCGCAAGCAATGTCTCCTGGACATAATCCTCCGCCTCGTCGCGCAGGCAAGCGGGCAGATTGTGCCGGAAGTAAACCAGAAGCGCCGGGATGGCCCGCAGCAACGCCATCTCGATCTCGGCGAGAGGGATCCTCAGCGGGGAAGATGAGCGCGTCGGAACCGGACCTCCTGCTTGATGCAGTCCAGCCTACGCCGATCCGGGCCTCCCATGGAAGAAAATTCTCGGGCTCGGGCGGGAGACGCCAAGGAACCCCTCCCTGGCGAAAAAAACTCTTGTCACCACCGCCCGATCAGGAGGAGAATGGCTACCCTGACGGTCCGCCCCCCCATCGGACAGCTCACTGAAGCGCTTTTCCCACGCCATCGCGCGGGGTGGGGGATCGTGTCATGAAGTGGCTCGCGCTTGTCGCCGTCGTCGCCGTCTCGGCCCAGGCGGCATCGAATCCGGATCTGGAGCGGATCTCCACGCTGGCGAGGAAGCACCAGTACAAGGAGGCGATCTCCGAGGCGACAGCGCTTCTGGAAAGGATGCGCCGGGAGGCAACGGCCGGCTCCCTGCCGGCCGCGCGCCTGCGTGACCTGCTCGTCGACGCGACATGGCGAGCCGGGCTGGCCACAGCCCGGACAGCGGAACTTTCCGAGCAGGCCATCGCGATCAAGGAGAAACTGCTCGGGCCGGGCGACCCCGCCGTCGCCGAGTCGTATCACCGCTACGGCAATCTCCTGCGCAGCCTGTCGCGTTTCGAGGATTCCCGGACGGCCTATGAGCATGCGCTGGCCATCCGCGTGCAGGCCTTCGGCGAGGCGGCCATCGAGGTGGTTCCCACGCTGAACAACCTCGGCCAGATCGAGGCGCTCCTGGACGATCATGCGAAGGCGGAGGCAACCCTCCGGCGTGCCCTGGCGATCCGGGAAAGCCTGCTCGCTCCCGGTGATCCTCTGATCTCAAACAGTCTGAACACCCTTGCCAGCCTGTTCAAAGACCTGGGCCGATACGCTGAGGCCGAACCGCTGTACAGACGAGCCCTCGCGATCCGCGAGGCGGCCTTCCCTCCAAACCACCCGAAGGTGCTCGCAGCGCTCAACAATCTG
>JBHHZN010000217.1:0-4466 GCA_046758155.1 Acidobacteriota bacterium
GCCGACCTGGGCCGCCTTGTTCGCGTTGATGTTCGTGTGCTCGACGATCACTTTCTCGCCGCCCGGGGCGGGCGAGCGCGGCCGGTCGAGGTCCTCGAGCAGGCTGCGCGCGCGCGTACTGCGGTCGAAGAAGATGTTGATGTACCCCCCGGCGGCGAGCGAGAAGCGAGCCACACCGGGCACCGGTGGCAGCGCCTCGATGATCTCGGAAGCGATGCGTCGCGGGTTGCGCTTCAGCACGCGGGCCAGGTCGAAAGCGACCGGCGTGGCCAGATCGCCGAACTCGGGTCGGGGAGGATACTCGAGCACGATCTCGGGCGTGTCCAGGGCGTACAGGTCCCGCACTCGCGCATGAAGGGCTCGGTGGATTTGCCCATGAGGAGAGGTGGCCATGGTTGGACGGCGAGTATAGACGACGGCTCATGCGGGGTCAAAAAAGGCCGCTCAGGGCGACACCCTGGCCCGGCTCCTTCGATACGCCGGCAACCGCGTCGAGGTCCAGAACTACATCGACGACACCGGCGTGCAGGTGGCGGATCTCGTGGTCGGATTCATCCATCTGTGTGGCCTCGAATCGGCCGACCAGATCGCGTCGGCCGTCGCGGCATCCGATCCGCCCGTCGAGCGGTTCGATTATTTCTGCTGGGATCTTTACGCCCGGGTGACGCGGTTTTACGAGGAGGATCCCGACCGTCTCTCGCTGCGCAATGACGTGCTGCACAAGATGGAGCGCCAGGAAGGCATCGCGGCGGAGTTCGCCTTTTCGGTCGCGCCGCGGATCGTCGAATGTCATCTCGCCACCATGGAGCGTCTCGGCATCCGGTACGATCTTCTTCCCTGGGAGAGCCATATCATCGGCCTGAAGTTCTGGGCACGGGCCTTCGAGCTCCTGAAGAAGGCCGAGGCGATCCGATTCATCGATGAGGGCGACAAGAAAGGCTGCTGGGTCATGGACCTGCCCGCCGTGGGCAACGAGCCCCCCCAGGATCCCAAGATCATCGTCCGGTCCAACGGGACCGTCACCTACGTGGGCAAGGACATCGCCTACCAGCTCTGGAAGCTGGGGCTGCTCGGCATCGATTTTCATTACCGCCCGTTCCGCGGCCAGGGGCCGTGGTCGACCTGCATCGAGGACGGATGCGAGGAGCATCCTTCCTTCGGCGGCGCCGATCGCGTCTACAACGTGATCGATGTCCGCCAGCAGTATCTCCAGCGCGTCGTGCAACAGGGTTTGCGATCGCTCGGATACGCTGATGCGGCCCGACGATCGCATCATTTCAGTTACGAGATGGTCGCGCTGTCGCGTGCGTGCGCCCAGGCCATGGGCTTCGTGGACTCGGGCGAGGCGGAGCGGGGCGCGGTGGAGATCTCCGGACGGCGCGGCTATGGCGTCAAGGCGGACGACATGATTGACGCCCTCGTGGGCGCCGCCCGCGACGAGGTGCTGAAACGCCGTTCGATCGCCGCCTCGGAGGCCGAGACGATCGCGTCCAAGATCGCCATCGGGGCCCTGCGATACTTCATGGTGAAGTACACTCGCAACAAGGTCATCGTTTTCGATTTCGACGAGGTGCTGAACTTCGAGGGCGAAACCGGGCCCTACCTGCTGTACTCGGTGGTGCGCGCCCAGAACATCTTCAACAAGATGGGCGAGCGGGAAGGCTTCGATCCCTCCCGCATGGCGGAGATCGCCGCGGGCGTCGATTTTTCCTTCCTCGAATCAAGCCCCGTCGACGATCACTGGGAGATGCTGGTGCTTCTCTCGCGCTTCGACGACATGGTCGACCAGGCCATCCGGACCCTCGAGCCTTCGGTGATCGCCCGGTACGCCTTTTCGCTCGCTCAACGGTTTAACCATTTTTATCACCAGTTCCCCGTCATGCAAGAGACCGACCGCAACCTGAAATCCGCCCGGATCGTCCTGACTTATCTTTTTCTCCGGTACCAGAAGAAGGCGCTCGGCCTGATGGGGATCGACGTCCCGGCGCGCATGTGACCACCTTGACAGGCCTGTGACCATCCATAAGACTGTGCCACTACACTCCAGATCGGGATCACGGGGCCGGAGATTTCATGAAACACCGTTCGTTCGCGCCGTTGTTTCTCGCCCATCACTATCCGGCCCCGTTGCTCGTGGAGACGGCGTGATGGTTTCCTCCCCGTTCCGGAGGCCACCCGGGGCCCGCGAGCCCATGCCTTGCCGCCGCTTGATCGTCGTCGCCCTGCTCGGCGCCGTGTGGTCCTTCGGCGCCGGGAACCGGCCGCTGCGGGCCGCCCCGGAGACGGCGATCATGGCGTTCTCGGACGTGTCGGTCGGCATGAAGGGGATCGGCAAGACGGTCTTTGCGGGCGCATCGGTGGATGACTTCGATGTCGAGGTGATCGCCAAGATGCACAACATCCTGCCCGACAAGAACCTGATCGTGGCGCGTCTGAAGGGCGGTCCCCTCGCCGAGACCGGCATCCTGGAAGGCATGAGCGGCAGTCCGGTGTTCATCGACGGGCGCCTTGTCGGGGCCATCTCCTACTCCTGGAGTTTCGCCAAGGAGCCCATCTGCGGGATCACGCCGATCGAGGAGATGCTAGAGCTTCTCGACAGGTCGCCGGCGCCATCCGAGACGACGGGGACCATCTCGCGCGGGAGTCTCCGGTCCGGCCCCCCCGGCGATCCGTCGTTGCTTTTCCGGCCGGACCGTGTCGCCGACTTCCTGCGCGACGGCCAGCGACGTCTCCTGTCGAGCGCTTCGCCGTTGGCCGGATCCTTGCAGCCGATGCGGCCCGCCCTGGCCTTCGGGGGATACTCCCCCGCGATCATCCGGCAGTGGTTCCCGGCGCTCGCGACCGCCCCCTTTCACCCGGTCATCACGACCGGCTCCGCCGGCAGGAAGGACCGCGCGGGCGGCGATGAGGCCTCCTCGCTGCAACCGGGCTCCGCCTTCGCCGTTTCGCTGGTGCGCGGCGACCTCGACATCTCCGCCATCGGCACCGTGACGTACGCCGACGGTAGCAGGATCCTCGGGTTCGGACATCCGTTTCTCGGCATGGGACGCACGACGATGCCCATGATGACCGCCCGCGTGCACAGCTACCTCCCCAGCCTCGCGTCTTCCTTCAAGTTGGCAAGTCCCATGAGGGAGGTGGGAGCGATCACCCAGGACCGTTTCGTGGGCGTGATGGGCGTGCGGGGAATGTCCGTCCAGATGATCCCGGTTCGCATCGAGATCGAGCAGGCGACCGGCGGTTCAACGTCGTACTCGTTCGAGATCGTCCCCGACCCCCTTCTGACCCCGGGCCTCCTGAACCTCTCGCTCCTGAACCTCCTGTCGAGCCAGGAGAAGCTGGTGGGCGATCTGACTCTGCGTCTCCGGGAGGGGTCGCACATCCAGATCGCCGGGGGATTGGACGTCAAGATCGACAACCTATTCTCCGGCGAGTACTCCGCGCTTTACGCTTCAGGGACCATCGCCTATATGACCTACCTGCTGATGAACAACGACGATCGCGCGGCCGCGATCGAGGGGATCAATCTGCTGATTCGTTACGAGGAACGCCGGCGTGTCGCGAACATCGAGAAGATATGGCTGGATCGCTACAGCGTGGCGCCGGGGCAGACGCTCCCCCTTCACGTCGATCTACGGCCGTACCGCGGGGAGCGCTTCACCGTCGAGGTCCCTCTGAAGATCCCCGCCGAGGCGCAGGAGGGGAAAGTCCTGTTGCAGGTCGGCGACGCCCTGACACTGAGCCGGATGGAATCCGGGTCGAACCCGCGGCAGTTCTTTCCCCGGAATCTCGAGCACATGGTCTGGTTGCTGAACCACATCCGGTCCAACCAAAAGATATACGCGACGCTCATCCGCCCCGACAACGGCGCCATGATCGCCGGTCAGCGACTGCCGAGCCTGCCGCCGTCCATCTCATCCGTGCTCCTGCGCCCGGGGATGGAACCCAACAACACCTCGCGCGTCAGGGTACGCAGCGTCCTGGAGGAGAATAAGGAGACGGCTCACGTCATCCGCGGGTACCAGAAGACGATCCTGGAGATCCGGCGATGACGCCCCGGAGGTCGCGGACCTGGCGACGGGCCCTGCCGGCGGCCTGGATGCTCTCCGCCTGCTGTCTCGTCGGCGGCCTAACCCGGGCTTCCACGCCGGTGATCTGGTTGTATCCTCCCGGCCCGGACGCCACCGAGGGGATCCGGACACGCGGCAGCGACCGGGCCGAGAGCGTGGCGGTCGGTTCGAGCGGGCAGCTTCGTCTCGCCCCGTCGGTCCACCAGATCTTCCCGGCCGAAGGGTCGCCCACACCCCCCGTCGTCTGGTCGGCGGCCCCCGATGATACAGGCAACCTCTACATCGGGACGGGCAACACGGGTGAAGTGTTCCGGATCGATCCGGGTGGCCCCGCCCCCTCGCTCCGGGCCCGGGAGATCGAAGCCGTGGCTCGGAGGTGGCTCGAGGCCCTGTCCC
>JBHHZN010000218.1:0-4442 GCA_046758155.1 Acidobacteriota bacterium
ACCGCATCGTAACCCACGATTCTGCGGATGGGTCGGTCAATCCATGATGTCTAGACGCTGCGCGCCGCACGCCGCCCCGGGACCGGTGGGTCCGGGGGGCCCCATTTCCGTCGGGGAAGGGTGCCGTCGCGGCCCTGCCGGTGCGGGCGGCCGGGTCCCAGGGCGAGGACGAGGCGCGCAACTTTTCCCCCGCCCGGACGTTTTCATAGACGAGGTCGGGGGCGGAGACGGCAGGCCGCCGGGGGACAAGCCCGCGAATCCGCGCTACACTGCACCGATTCCACGGAACATTCACTGCGGAGGGGGTTCTGGCGCAGGGGGAGAAGGTACCGCGGTCCGGCCGGTGGGCCATTCTCGCCGGTTGGATCCTGCTCTTGCAAGGCGGCCTGTCCGCCTGCGCGCCGGCGACCGGCGTGTGGCCCGCGGCCGATCCTTCGGGGGCTCTGCTCTCCGTGCACCGGGGAGAGTTCATCCGCGATCTCCTCCTGACCGGTGAGCTCGAAGCGGTCCGATCCATCAGTATCAAGGCGCCCCAGACCGCCGTTTTCCAGATGAGAATCCAGTTCATGGCCGAGGAGGGGAAGCTCGTTCATGCGGGGGATCCGCTGCTGGGGTTCGATAACTCCTCCTTGGTGGCGCAAGTGCGCGAGCTGGAGACGAAGATTCTCGACGCTCAGTTGCAGATCGTCACGGCCCGCAACGAGGTGGCCAGCGCCCTGAAGGATCTCGAGATCGAGCTGGCGGAAAAGGAGTACGAGGACGGCCACGCCAGGGTGGAGGCATCGGTCGATGCCTCGATCATGTCCCGCAAGGAGTACGGTGAACGGCAACTGGCCATGGACGAGGCCGCCCGCCAGCTCGATGAAACCCGCGAGCGGATCGAGCTCACACGTCGGAAAGGGCAGGCGGATGTCGATGTTCTCGTCATCGAGCGCGACAAGCTGCGCAAGGATCTGATCAAGGCCCAGAAGGACGTCGATCTGCTCTCCATCAAGGCCCCCTCCGATGGGCTGGTGGTCTATCGGAAGCGGCCCAACACCACCCTCAGGTTCCAGGAGGGCGATTCCTGCTGGCCGGGCCAGGAGGTGATCCAGCTTCCCGACATGGGGCGGATGCAGGTCCTCTTCACGGTCAGCGAGGTCGATGCCCCGAAGCTGCGCGCCGGCATGCCGGTTCGTGTGACGCTGGACGCTTTCCCGGGCCGCGAGGTGGCCGCTGAGGTCCTCAACATCCCCTCGATGGCCGTCAAGCGCACCGGCGACTCCGATCTGGCGGTGTTCAAGGTGACAGCCGAGCTCTCCGAGACCTGGCCGGACGAGATGAAGCCGGGAATGGCGGTGCTGGGCCGCGTCGAGGTGCAGCGCCGCCGGAACGCCCCGATGCTGGCGCGTGACGCGGTGCGCTTCGACGGCGTGAACTACTGGTTGGATGCCGGCTCGGCGGGGGAGGGGCCGGCGAGGGGGCGACGCGTCGAGCCGGTGGCGCGTAACGCCGCCTGGTACCTGATCTCCGAGGCGGAGTTCGCGCGCCTCACGCGACCTTCCGGGCGGGCGGTTTCGTCTGGCGCGATCCTGGAGGGCGGGTCATGACGACGCGGGCCGGCCTCGTGACCACCGTGGCGGTGGCGGCGGCCATTGGCGTCGTCGTGGCCTCCCGGTGGGCCGGCGGCGGCGCCCCGCGGCGAACCGTCCCCGTCACGCGGGGGGAGTTTCGCGCCACCGTGCAGGCGACCGGAAGGCTGGAGGCGGCGGTGGCGTTCGAGGTGGGTCCTCCCTCCGCCCGCGGATTCTGGCAGTACAACCTCTCCTGGATGGTTCCCGAGGGCAGCCAGGTCGAGAAAGGGAAGGTCGTCGCCCGGTTCGATGCGACCGAGATCGCTGAACGCCTGCGCAAGCACCGTGCCGACCTGGAGACGACGCTGCAGACACGCCAGAAGGAGGAGCGCAATCTCCAGGTGGATCTGCGCCGGCTGGACCTGGACCTGGTCAAGGCGGAAGGGGAGTTGAAAACACTGCAGGTTCAGATGGCCGTTCCCCAGGACCTCATCTCGTCGATCGAGATACGCGAACTGGCCCTGAAAAACCGGTTGGCGCAGCGCCGTCATGACTACCTGCGCGAGAAAATCGCGTTTCAGAAGAAGCTCGTCCGGTCCAAACTGGATCTTCTCGACGCCAAGAAGGAGTTCTACGAGAACAAGATCGCCTACAACGAGGCCGTCCAGGCCAGTTACGCTGTGAGGGCGCCGGTGGCGGGAATGGTCGTCTATATCCCCAAGCAGAACGGCGAACGCTGGGAAGTGGGCGAGGGCGTCTGGATGCTGGCCAAGATCATGAAGATCGCCGACATCTCGACGCTGCAGATCGAGGCGGACGTCCTGGAGATCGACTCCGCGCGGATCGCCGTGGGCCAGCCTGTCCGTGTGGATATCGATGCATTGCCCGGTGTCGTGATCGAATCCAGGATCGCGGCCGTCGGCCGCATGGTCCACGAGAGATCGGCGCAAGATCCGAGCAAGGTGTTCGATGCCATCGTGCCGCTGGGCGATGTGTCCGCCGAGGATCTCCGTCCCGGCATGGGGGTTCACGTGGTGATCGAGACGAGCCGGCGGACGGACGTTCTCACGCTGCCCCTCGAGGCGGTGCGCATGGCCGCCGATGGGCCGTTCGTCGAGGTGGTGGCCGGAGGCGGCGGCCTGCAGCGCCGGAGCATCCGTCTGGGCGAGAAGAACAGCGAGCGAGTCATCGTCCGGGAAGGCGTCAGGCAAGGCGACGTGATCGCCTTGCCTCCGGAGGCGGTATGATCTGGATCGGGACACGGCGCGTGGTGGGCTCGGCCGTCGCCCTGGCGGCCGCGGCCGTATCGATCGGGTGCGCCGATCTTTCCTGGCTCGGCGGGGATGACTCCGGCGCCGGCAGCGTGACCGTCACGACGGTGCGCTCCGACATGACGTTCTCCATGCCGGCGAAGGGATACCTGGAGGCGATGAAAGCTTCCCCCCTGGCCGTGCCGAAGGTGCCGACGGGGGCGTTGCAGGTCAAGAAGATCGTTCCCGAAGGGTCCATCGTCAAGGCGGGAGATACGGTCCTGGTCTTCGATGACACGAGACTCAATATCGACCTGGACAACCATCGTGCGAGCTTTCGTTCGTCCACGCGCAAGATCGACCGCAACACCACGGAAGCGTCGATCGCATCCGGCACGCTCAACGTCATGAAGGAGGTGGCCGAACTGCAGCGCGACCACGTGGAGGCTTTCAAGATCCTCGACGAATCGATCTATAGCAAGCTGGAGATCCTCGAGGACGCCGTCAAGAAGGATGAAGCGGAGGGAACCATCCTGTACGCGGACCTGGGCCTGAAGCTCAGGGGGGAGTATTACGACATCGAGGAGAAGATCCTCGACGTCGAGAAGGACCAGGTCGAGGGAAACATCGATCGAGTCAAGACGAGCCTGGGCAGCTTGATCCTGAAGGCCCCCATCGGGGGGCTCATCGTTTACAAGAAGAACTGGCGTGGCGCCGTGGTTTCCGTCGGTGACACGTTATGGCCGGGCAACGTCGTGATGTCGATCGTGGATCCGAGCAGCATGGCCCTGCACGCGTTCGTGCAGGAACGGGATGCGGCCGGAGTGAAACCGGGCTCGCCCGCGGTCGTGCGCATCGATGCCCGGCCGGAGCGGACCTTCCAGGGGAGCGTCCTGAGCGTGGCCGAGATCTCGCGGCCCATCGAGCGGGACTCGCCGGTGAAGTACACCGAGGTCAAGATCGCGCTGCCGGACATCGATACCGATACGCTCAAGCCGGGCATGCAGGGCGAAGCGTCCATCGAGGTGGGCCGCGTCGAGTCGGCGGTCCTGATCCCCAGGATGCTGCTTCACGGTGAGGGGAGCGACGCCTTCGTCCTGGTCGCCACACCGCGGGGACCTCGGCGACGACCCGTCACGCCGGGGCCGGGAGACCAGGTGCGCGTGAGCATCCTGAAAGGACTCGACGAAGGAGAGCGCGTCCTTCTCGGCGCCGTGTCATCGCTCGCGCCCGCGCGCCAGGACGCCCTGTCCGATGCGGGCGGCCCCGGGGCGGGGCTCTGATCGTCCGATGCAGATCGTCGAGTACATCGCTGCCGCCTTCACCGACCTGATGCGACACAAGTTGCGGACGCTGCTCACCATGCTCGGGATCATCTTCGGCGTGGGCGCCGTCATCTCCATGCTCTCGATCGGGGCGGGAGCGCAGGCCGAAGCGCTGCAGCTCATCGACGCGATGGGGCTGCGCAACGTCATCGTACGCGAGAAACCGGCCGACAAGAACGACCTGTACACCGTCCGCGAGCGCAGCGTCGGCCTGGCCCGGCGCGACCTCGAAGGGCTCCAGGAGGTCATCCCCGGCATCGAGGCGAGCAGCGCGCAGAAGCGGATCCGCGCCGACCATGTCATCTCCCTGGCGG
>JBHHZN010000219.1:0-4442 GCA_046758155.1 Acidobacteriota bacterium
CAACGAGGCGATGCGCGATTGGGTGACCAACGTCCGAAACACGCATTACATCCTCGGGTCGGTGCTGGGGGCCCACCCCTTTCCCACGATCGTGCGCGACTTCCAGTCGATCATCGGGCAGGAGGCGCGCGAGCAGATCCGGGAGGCGGAAGGCAGGCTGCCGGATATGCTGGTCGCCTGCGTCGGCGGTGGAAGCAATTCCATCGGGTTGTTCCATCCGTTCATGCATGACCGATCTGTCAGGATGGTCGGAGTGGAGGCGGGTGGTCGATCGTCGAGCCCCGGGGGGCACGCGGCCCGGTTTCGCGGAGGCGAGCCGGGTGTGTTGCAGGGGACGATGACGTACGTCTTGCAGGATCAAGAGGGCAACATCATGCCGACGGCCTCCATCGCGGCCGGGCTGGACTATCCCGCCATCGGACCCGAACACGCGTACTTGCGCGATTCCGGGCGATGCCAGTACACGGTGGCGGGCGACGGCGAGGCCCTCGAGGCGTTCCACCTGCTCTCCCGGACCGAGGGGATCATCCCAGCGCTCGAGAGCGCGCACGCGGTGGCGTACGCCACGCGTGTTGTTCCCGATATGCCCCGCGACAACATCGTCATCGTCAACCTGTCAGGACGGGGGGACAAGGACGTCGACACGATAGCGGCCCTCGCCGGGGAGCACGGCCGATGACGGAATCCGGCCGGATCGCGGGGGCCTTCGCCACCGCCAGGAGCGAGGGCCGTGCCGTGAGGATCCCCTTCCTCAGTGCGGGAGATCCCGTGCCGTCGCTCACCGTTCCGTTGTGCGAGGCGCTCGCCCGCGCGGGGGCGGATATCATCGAGCTGGGGGTCCCGTTTTCCGATCCTCTCGCCGACGGCCCGACGATTCAGCGATCTTCACAGCGCGCGCTCGCGCACGGAACCGGGTTGAGCAAGTGCCTGGATCTCGCCCGGGATGTCCGCGAGAGGATCGACACGGCCCTGGTGATTTTTTCATACTACAATCCCATTCTGAAGATGGGAGAGGAGGTGTTCGTCCGGAAGGCCGACGAGGCGGGCATCGACGGCGTCCTCGTCACCGATCTCCCGCTCGAGGAGGGGGCGGGGTTGCGGAGGCTGCTCATACGCAGGGGCATCGATCCGATACTCCTCGTGGCCCCGACAAGCGGCGCGGCGAGGATCGAGACGGCGGCGCGTGAAGCACGGGGCTTCATTTACTACATCTCCCGGACGGGTGTCACGGGCGCTCGAGAGGCTCTTCCCGAAGGGCTGACCGGTGAGGTGGCCGCCGTGCGCGCCGCGGCCTCGCTGCCCGTGGCGGTCGGGTTCGGGATCTCCTCGCCGGAACAGGTGCGGGAGGTGGGCAGAGTGGCCGATGGGGTGGTGGTGGGGAGCGCCCTCGTCGAGGTCGTGGAAAAAGGGATAGAGGCGGGGATGGGCGACAAGGCGTTCGAGAACCTTCCCGGCCTGATGCAGCAAGCCGCGGCCAGGCTCTTCGGTACGGCGTGAGAGGGAGAACCCTTTGGGCGTGAAGGAGGAAATCCGGCGTTGGCGCGACCAGATCGATGATCTGGACCTACGGATCCGAGATCTGCTGAATGAGCGCTCCCGTTGCGCGCTCGCGATCGGCGCGGTGAAGAAGCGCGCCAACCAGCCGGTCTACGATCCCGGGCGGGAAGCCGAGATCGTCGGGCGGGTCCTGGAGGGAAACGGTGGTCCGCTTCCGGATGAAGCCCTTCGCAGATTGTTCGAGCGGATCCTTGATGAGTCGCGGCGGCTCGAGAGAACCTCTTCGACCCCAACCAACAGCGACGATGCTGAGGAGAAGGGATAGAGTCATGGTCATCGTGATGTCACCCAGCGCGAGCGAGGAGCAGATCCAGAAGATCATCGATCTCCTGACACGTCGAGGCTTCGACGCTCACCGATCGACCGGGGCGACACGCACGGTCATCGGAGCGGTGGGGCGGGGAGCGCGTGTCCTGGACCCCAGGGATTTTCAGATCATGGACGGTGTTCACGAAGTCATCCGCATCACGGAGCCCTACAAGCTGGCGGGCCGTGTCTTCAAGGCGGAGGGGACCGTCGTGGCGGTGGGCGGGAAGGATCCCGTGGCATTCGGGGGAGTGGATGTCTCCGTCATGGCGGGACCATGTGCCGTCGAATCCGAGGAACAGATCCAGCGGATCGCCGCCTCGGTCAAGCGGGCCGGCGCCCGCGTGCTGCGGGGCGGAGCCTTCAAGCCGAGGACCTCGCCGTATACCTTCCAGGGGCTGGGAGAACGGGGTCTCCGGCTTCTACGCGAGGCCGCGGATGAGCATGGGTTGTTCACCATTTCCGAGGTCATGGACGCCAATCAGATAGAGATGGCCGAGCAGTACCTGGATATTCTCCAGGTGGGCGCTCGCAACATGCAGAACTTCACCTTCCTCAAGGAGCTCGGGAAAACGCGCAAGCCGATCCTGCTCAAGAGGGGGATGTCAGCCACTCTCCAGGAGTGGTTGCTTTCGGCCGAGTACATCATGGCCGGGGGCAACCACAACGTGATCCTGTGCGAACGCGGGATCAGGACGTTCGAACGCTATACACGCAATACCATGGATATTTCAGCCATTCCCATCATCCACAAACTGAGCCATTTGCCGATCATCGCCGATCCGTCTCACGGCACGGGGCTGAGAGACAAGGTCTCTCCGATGGCATGCGCGGCGGTGGCCGCGGGGGCCGACGGATTGCTGATCGAGGTGCACCACGATCCGGACAACGCTTTATCGGATGGCGCCCAGTCGCTATACCCGGAGCAGTTCGCCGAGCTGATGGGCCAGCTCAGGGTGATCGCTCCGGCCGTCGGCAGGCAGATGGCCTGATCGGGAGATGGCCGGGATGGAGGGGACCGGCTGCCTCTCGCATCGAACCGATCTCAGAATATGAACTGCATCTGCAGGCGTGCCTCGTAGACCGTGGAGTCGATTGCATCATCCTTCAACTGGCGGTAGTCCGCCTGGAGCTTGAGGGCATGGGCGTGGATGAACCAGTTGACCGCGAGGCCGCGTTCGCGACGATCGTCGCCGGTTACCAGGTCGGAGGGGTCAAGTGTGGCGTAGCGTAGCGCGATCTCGACATGGCGCCTGTAAATGAAATAGCCGATCTGGCCGTTGATACCGTCGGCATCGAAGGCTTTGCCGGCCTCGGGAACGATGTCTTGCCGGAAGTACTCGGCGAAGACGGACAATCCTTTGAATTTGAACACGATGTCTCCGCCCCAGGTGGTCAGATCGCTTCTGTCGGTAGTCGGATCGGAATCGGTCATGTTGTTTTTCTCGAACTGTGCGGCGATGGCGAGCAAGGGCCGATCGTGGCTCTCGAAATCGCTCTCGCTGTACTTGACGTCGCCGAACGGCTGGAAGTTCACGCGCGCGTCGAACTGGAGTTCGTCGTTGTCGTTGGACGTCTTGTTCCGGCCGTTGCCATTGAAGATCCCCGTCTGCCATTCGAGCATGTGGTGGGGAGTCTGTCCCCAGAACTGAAGGCCGATATCGCGTCCTTTGACGAAGCGCTCGGAGACGATCGAGCGATCCACGAATTGCTGTTTCCCCGAGGAGGTGAGTTCCTGTCTGCCGAACGGGGCCTTGAACTGGCCGGCCTTGATGTGAAAGGCTTCTCTGCCGCGCGTGACGTCGTAGTCGAGGAGGGCGTCCTCGAGCTCCTGGTTGCTCGAATCGGCCCAGTTCATCTGCAGCTTGTAGGTCAATGACTTGCCGTAGATCCAGCCCTCGAACTTCGTCTTGGCGCGCCGGATCCGGAAGGAATCCTGCGCCTGGCCCGCCTCGGGGATGTTGTCGGTGAGACGGATCTGGATGCGATTGGAAATCTCCAGCTTCGCGTGTTCGCCTTCCAGGCGCGTCTTGCCGTCCTTCCAGTCGTACGTGAACGCCGGCTTACCCTTCCGGGCGGGCTCATCCGCCGGGAGGATCTCGCCGGGCAGGTCGTGCTTGAAGTTGTACAGATGAATCGCGGCGTTGCTGTCGAAGACGAGGGTCTCCCCGGCCGGCCCGGCCTCGGGACGGACGATCGGATTTTCGATCTCCCCGGTCCTCGACCACCGGTTGTACACGGTCATGCTATGGAAGACGTAAATGCGTCCCCCGGCGGGCTTTTCCACGTAAAAGAACGTTTCCTCGGCGAGGGAATTTCTTGCCAAGAGGACACCGAACACCAGCAAGGCGAAGACGAGGATCCTCGAGTTGCCCCCTTCTCTTCCCATTGCCATTCCTCCCCGGAGTTTGGGCCCGATAGTCGCAGGCCCCTCGATAGCAGGAGTCTGCCGGACGGGTGTTTAAGTCAAATAGAGGTATTGTTAACTGAGCGTTAAGATGGTGATGGGCGGCGCCTCGACCGGGCACGCCGGCGCATCACGCAGCGATCATCACACCTCCGCGGGCGCCTCGTCACGG
>JBHHZN010000220.1:0-4435 GCA_046758155.1 Acidobacteriota bacterium
CTTGCGCGTACTGGGCCTCCCAGCACACGTTCGGGGAGATCGCGACGCCCATCCCCTACCACGATGCCAACGATGGCGGCGCCAATACCCTCCTGGCGAACGACGGCCGCTGGGGTTTCACCGATGTGACCGCCCGGGTGGGGCTGGATGCCAACAATCATCGCTGGAGCTTCGCGGCCTCGTGGGAAGATTTCGACAACGATGGAGACCCCGACCTGTACGTCGCCAACGATTTCGGTCGAAACAACCTTTACCGCAATGAGGGGGGGACCTTCGTCGACATCACGGCATCCGCCGGTGTCGAGGACATGGCGGCGGGGATGTCCGCCACCTGGGGTGACTACGATCAGGACGGCTGGATGGACATCTACGTGAGCAACATGTTCTCGTCCGCGGGCACGCGGGTGACCGCGCAGAAGGCCTTCAAGCCCGATGTCCCGAGCGCCACGAAGGCGCGTTACCAGCGTCACGCAAGGGGTAATTCCTTGCTACACAACGTGGGCGACGGGACATTTCGTGATGTCAGCGTGCAGGCCGGCGTCACGCGGGCGGGGTGGGCCTGGGGCTCGAAGTTCATCGACTTCGACAACGATGGCCGCGAGGACCTGCTCGTCGCGAACGGATACCTGACGCGCGAGGATACCGGGGATCTCTGAAGCTTCTTCTGGCGACACGTGGTGTCGCAATCCCCCATCGACGCACACAGTCCATCGAAAACCCGCAGCTACCTCGCCGCGCGGAAGGACCTGGGCCGGCTCATCCAGCAGGGCAAGTCCTGGAGCGGCCGCGAACGCAACAGCTCCTTTCTGAACATCGGGGCATCTCGTTTCCTCGACATCTCGAGCACGACGGGGCTGAACCTCATCGATGACGGCCGGGCGGTTGCTCTGGCCGACTGGGATTTCGACGGCGACGTCGACGTCTGGTTGACGAATCGCACGGCACCGCGCATCCGGTTCATGCGAAACGATTCAGCCACCGGTCATCATTATCTCGGAGTGCGGCTCAGAGGCCGCAGCTGCAATCGTGACGCCATCGGCACGCGATTGGAGGTTTTTCTGGATGAGCCTCCCCGGCGGATCATCAAGACGCTGCGCGCGGGCGATGGATTCCTGGCGCAGTCGAGCAAATGGATCCACTTCGGGCTCGCCGGCGCGACCCGTATCCGCCGACTGGTCCTGCGCTGGCCGGACGGAAGGATCGAGACCGTCGAGGGGTTGGAGCCCGACCACTTCTACGAGATCACCCAGGGAAGCGGCGAGGCCCGGCGGTGGGAGCCACCCACGGTCCCGCGCCGCCCACCCGATCGCGGGGCGAAGGCTCCTCTTCCCGCTTCCCGGCGGATCGTTCTCTCGGCGCCGGTGCCGGCTCCCTCCCTGCGGTACGAGGATCTCACGGGACAACCGGCGGTGGTCGGCGCGGGGCGCGGCGGGGCGGTGCTCGTGAACCTGTGGGCGACCTGGTGCCTTCCCTGCCGCAAGGAGCTGGGCGAATTCGCGCGACGCCGAAGAGATCTGGAGGCGGCGGGATTGCGCGTCGTGGCGCTCAGCGTCGATGGTCTCGGAAAGGAGCCGCATGCCGGGCCCCGCCGGATCCGGGCGTTTCTCAACGAGTTGAACTTCCCGTTTCGCGTGGGCCTGGCGACGCAACGGATCATGGACAAGCTCGATCTGCTCCAGAAAAGTATCCTCTCCAAGCCTTGGCCTTTCCCGTTGCCGACAAGCTTCCTCATCGATAGCCGGGGAGTGCTCGCGGCGGTGTACAAGGGACCGGTGTCGGTGGAGGATCTTTTGCGTGATCTGTCGGTCCTGGAAGCGAAGAGCCGGGATCGACGCGGGGGAATACTCCCGTTTCCCGGGCGGAGATACAAGTGGGGCTGGCCGCGTGTTCTCGATTACATGGATTCCTTGGCGCGGGCTTACGCCGAGGGGGGATACCCCGAGGAGGCGCTGGAGCTTTACCGCTCGGTTGTGCGCCTCAACCCCTCGGCCGAGGCCCATCTCAGGCTGGCCTCGGCCCTCGATCGGGAAGGAGACAGCCGGGCGGCCATCGCCGAGTACGAAGAGACGATTCGTCTGGATCCGGACAACCTGCGGGCGCACAACGATCTCGCCCTGGCGCTGGCCAGGAGTGGTGACGACGAGCAGGCCATCCTCCATTACCGCCGGACCGTGGATCTCGATCCGACCTCCATGGTGGCGCGCATCAACCTGGGCCTGGCGCTCAGGAGAAAAGGGCGCACGGCCGATGCGGGGAGGCACCTTTCCGAGGCCGTGAGGCTTCAACCCGACAATCTCCCGGCGGCTCGCAAGCTGGCCTGGATGCTCCTGGTCGACCAGGCTCCCGCCATCAGAAACGTCGAGGCGGGCCTCGCGCTCGCGACCCGCCTCTGCGTCCGCACCGACTACTCCGATCCTCGGGATCTCGATCTCCTCGCCGCCGCTTTCGCGGAATCCGGCAGATTCGCCGAGGCGATCGAGACGGGGCGGACGAGCCTGCGACTTGCACGCGAGCGGGGTGATCGACAGCTCGCCGGACGGATCGCAGCCCACCTGCGTCTGTATGATGGCAGGCGTTCACTGCGCGAGGGGAGTTCGCCGCCGCGCGAGTAACTCCCCTTGTCGCTCGGCAGGCGGCATCAGGATCGCTCCCGGCAGGATCGTCTCCATTTTTTCTTCCCGCGCCGCGCTCGACATCTCCGCGGCGGAAGCCGCCGCCGCAGGGAACCCTTCGCGCGCCGGGCCGCGGACGACGTTGATGCCGCGGCGAGGAGCATGTCACGGCGCATGGGGCGGCGCGAGACCGGTTCGGACGCTGTGCTATAGTCGCTCGTGTGGCGGGCGAACGAGATCGGGAAATACCAGGGGCGCGAATGCGCCCGGCCGGCTCGAGACGACGCGGTGGCATGTGTCCTTCATCGTGCGGACGAGGAAGAAGACGGCCGTCCGGCATCCGGCGCAACCGGGAGACCGGCAGATCGCCGGCCCCTGCAATACGGGTGAGACGCACCGCCGCCTGGCCGCTCGTTGTCGCTGTGATCCTCGTGAGCGCGATCCCCCGGTCCACCCCCGCGTCGGTCTCGAAATCCCAGGAGGTCCGCGCCCGGGTCTTTCGCCTCCTCACCGACGGCATAAGGGCCTACAAGGAAGGACGCCCCAAGGACGCGATCCCGCTTCTGGAGGAAGCGGCGGGCATCGCGCTGAACTCCTTCCGGGCGTACTACTATCTCGGCCTGGCCTACAAGTCCGACCGGCAGTACAAGAAGTCGATCGAACCTCTTGCAGTGGCCCTGGAGCTCGACCCCGTGAACCTGTCGGCTCGCGTGGCCCTGGGTGATTGTTATCTCAATCGTGGCGATCCGACCGAGGCTCTCGCCGAGTACCATCGTGCGCTGAGGCTCCAGGAGGATTTTGCTCCGGCCTACGACGCCCTGGGGCGGGCCGCAGAATCGTCGGGAGACGATGAGAAGGCCATCGAGTACTTCCGCCGGGCCATCGAACTGAACCCGGGGTTTCCGAACCCTTCCTTGAACCTCGGGGATCTTTACATGCGCGATGGCCGATATGATGAGGCCATCAAGCTGTTTCTCGACGCGATCAAGGTGCGGCCGGATTTCGCCGCGGCCTACAACAGGCTCGGCGTGGCGTATGCGAAACAAAAGCTCGGCAATGAGGCCATCGCCGCCCTGAGACGGGCCCAGACGCTCGAGCAGGGCAACCCGTGGCATTCGGTGACCATCGGTAGGGTTTTCCTCGATCTCGACAACGAGGTCCAGGCGGCGCGCGAGTTCGACAAGGCGCTGGACCTCGACCCGGATTACCTCGAGGCGTATCTCGCCAAGGCGACCCTGCTGCGCCGGCAGGGGAAGCTGGATCAGGCGCTGGCGGTCCTGGATGACGGTCTTCGCCGCGAGGTCGAAGCGCCGCGGGAGAGGGCCGAGCTTGCCGAGTACCGCGACAAGATCGAGGCGGAGAGCGCGCGTCAGGCCGAGCTGGAGAATATCCTCCGGCAGCAGGACGGCAGCGATGTGACCGATCTGATGGCCCTGGCCGAACTCAAGGCCGACCAGGGGGATCACGCCGGGGCGGCCCGCTTGTTGAAGGATGCCGTCGGCCGATCCGCCGAATCGGATCCGGATTCCGACCTGGTCGATCTCCTGGCGTACAACGCGCTGGTGGCGAGGATGTACGAGGATGCCCGGCAAGCCTATGAGACGCTGGTCCGCAGGAACCCGAACGACCCCGCGCTCTGGATCAATCTCGCCCTGGCCCGCATCGGGCTCGCCGATCACGCCGGCGCCGAGGAGGCCTTACGGGAAGCCAGCCGGCTGCGGCCGGGCGACGCGCTCCCTCTGGCCTACCTGGGCAACGTCTACGTCCTGAGCGGCCGTCCTGCAGAGGCGATCGCCTCGCTCGACGCCTCGCTCGCGCTTATG
>JBHHZN010000221.1:0-4431 GCA_046758155.1 Acidobacteriota bacterium
GGCCGCGAGGGATTCCCCGGTGCGGGGCTCGCCAAGAACTATCCTGCCGCGGTCGTCCAGCCACCGGTCGGCCTCGGCCAGCGGGTTCGCGACGAAACGTCCATCGATCTTGAGGGCTGGGACGAGATCCGTGAGGAGGCCGAGCCGGTGGGCCTTGTGGGCGCTCCACGGCTCGCAGAGGGTGCAGCTCTCCATGGCCGCCTCGATGCCCACAAAAAGGGGCAGGAAATCGGTGCTGCCACCGTCGGGGGCGGATCCGTGGCGCGGCCCCGCCTGCGAGAAGACCGCCAGATCCTGGCTGATCGAGAAATCACAGGCCATCCCGATCTCCTGGCCGCCCGCCACGCGCATGCCGTTGACACGGCAAATCACCGGCTTGTCACAGTGCAGGATCGAGGTGACCATGTCGTTGAACAGACGCATGTACTGGCGGTACTCCTCCGGGCGCCCGGCGTAGTACTCGGCATACTCGGCCGTGTTCCCGCCGGTGCAGAATGCCTTCTTGCCCGCGCCCGTGAACACCACGGCGACACACGCGCGATCGTGGGAGGCTCGCCGCATCCCGAGGATCACCCCTTTGACCATCTGGGTCGTATACGAGTTGTACTGCTTCGGATTGTCCAGGGTGATCCAGACCGTGTGCAGCCCTTCCACCGTGCCGCCGGAGGGATCCCGCAACGGCCTCGTCTCGTACACGATGCCGGGACACGCCACCGGGGGGACCAAGTCGTGGTTCTTGAATTCCATGGATCATCGCTCCGGTTGAAGAACGATGCGACGCGTGGCTTGGTGGGAGCGCACGCGATCGAAGGCATCGTTGATGGTGGACAGAGGGCGCTTCTCGACGAACGGTTGCACCACCACTTTGCCGGAGTGGACGAGATCCAGCACGGCCGGGTAGTGGCGTGGGAGGCATCCCCAGTTACCCTGAACCGTCGCGTGCAACGCCATCAGGTTCGACAGACACAGGGAGACCTTTTCGGGAGTGTAGCCGACGATGCCGAGGTAGCCGCCGTGCCCGAGCAGACCGAACGCCGTTGCCTGTCCGGCGACGGTCCCGGATGTTTCGAAGATCTTCTGCCTCCAGGACGGGATCCCGTGCGCGCTGCCGAACTCACGCACCCGCCGTCGTATCTGCTTGAAGGGTGTTTCCCTGGCGTCGAGCGTCAGCTCGGCGCCACGCTCGGCCATCAGGCGCAGCCGTTGTTCGTCGACATCGATGGCCACGACACGGGCTCGCAACGCGGCCGCTATCTGGACCCCGAAGCCGCCGACCCCGCCGGTTCCGACGAAAACGGCCAGATCTCCCTCGCCCAGCCCGCTGCGCTGGACCGCCTGAAAGGGGGTCGAGATGGCGTCGGCGATGACCGCCAGGGAGGCCAGATCGGGTCCTTCGCCGGCATCGGTGGACCCGGCCGGAGACGGAACAGGGCACAGACCACGTGCCGGCACGGTCAGATGGGTGCCGAAGCCGCCGTGCACATCGTTTCCCGGAAAGATCTGATTGGGGCAAATCGATCCGAGGCCTTGCCGGCAGGCATCGCACGTCTCGCACGGGATCACGGCCGGGATGATGACCGGACGCCCAATCCACGACGCGGCCGAGCGGCCCGCCGCGACCACCGTGCCGCTGATCTCGTGGCCGAGCACAAGGGGGAGGGAATGGCGTGTCGGCGCCTCCCCGTCGCAAAACGCGATATCGGTGTGGCAGATGCCGCAGCCGGCGACCTCCACGAGGACCTCGTCCGGGCCCGGGTTGGCCTCGAGCTGCTCGAGCACCATCGGCTCACCGGGCCGCCTGAGGACCCATGCCGAAATCCTCACGCTGGCTCCTTCCAGTATACTGGAAAATAGGATACTATTTATCGATTTGCTCGTCAACCACCTTTGTCATTCCGGGCCGCCCGAGGCCGGCTGGGAGACAGGGGATGCTGGCGGTGACGACTGGAGTTCAGGCCCGGCCCCATGGAATCATGATGCGATCGAAAGGACTCACAGGATGAACGTACGAACGAACGATCCCCGGGGGGTGGACGGTGACCTCCGCCGGATTCCCTGCCTCGCCCGGGTGGACCCCGCGTTCGCGCTCAAGCTGCGGGGGGGCGTCGAGGAGCGCGTGTTTCCGAAGGGAGCGATCATCGTTCGGCAGGGGACCGTCTGGGGGAAGATCCTGCTGGTCGTCAAGGGGCGCATCAGGCTCTGGAGGCTCGGCGATGGCGGCAGCCACACGACATTGCGGATCCTCGGGGAAGGCGATTGTCTCTGTTTTGCGCCGGGCCACCTGAGTTATCCATCGCCCGTCACCGTCCAGTGTCTTTGCGAGTCCCGGCTCATGCTGGCAGGCCGGCGGCAACTCGAGGGGTTAGCAACTAAGGACCCCGGCTTCACGCGGCAGGTGATGGCCTGTCTTCTTTCGCGACTGTCCGATGCCATGCGGCAGGTCGGTCCCGGAGCTCGGCGTCCGGTTCGCCGGCGAGTGGCGGCGGCTCTCGTCGAGCTCGTCGCGCTGCAGGGGCTGGAGCGAGAAGAGGGACTTTCCATCGACGGGGTGACCCACGAGGAGATCGCCGGACTGGCGGGGACGGCCCGGGAAGTCGTCTCGCGGGCCCTCAAGCTGTTCCAGGAGGAGCGAGTCCTGACCACCGGCCGCGCGCGGATCCTCATCCGCGATCCCGGACGACTCCAGGCCATCGCCCTCGGGTCGAGCGGGAAAGCCCCTGTGTGACATCGGTCACAGACAGTCGGACGGGACACGCCTACCCTGCTGGGCGAACGAAATCGCCATGGGGCGCCGAGTCCACCGGGACCACGAGGTTCTCGGCCGCAGGGCCTTCACGAGGGGGGATAGATGCTGCAGTGGCTTCCGGCGCAGGTGTCGACCTACGCGGATGGGGTCGATTCCCTCCTCCGGCTCATCTATTACATCGTGGGAGGCTGGTTCGTCCTGATCCACCTCCTGATGATCTTCATGATCTTGCGGTTCCGGCGGCGCGAGGGCCGCGCGGCCCGCTACCTGGACGGCAAGCGGCTGCGCGAGAATGCCTGGATCCTGCTTCCCTGCGTGCTCGTGGTGGGGATGGACTTCTGGATCGACTCGCGTAGCTCGAGGGTGTGGGATGAGATCAAGGAATCTCAGCCCCCCAGCGACTTGACCGTGAGGGTCACCGGCAAGCAGTTCAACTGGGAGATGCTCTATCCGGGGCCCGACGGTGTGTTCGGGACGCAGGACGACCTGGCCATGGAGAACTCCCTGCACGTGCCTGTTCACAAAGTCATCAGCATCCTGCTCGAATCGGAGGATGTCCTGCACAGCTTCTTTCTGCCCCAGATGCGGCTCAAGCAGGACGCCGTGCCCGGCCGTACCATCAAGCTCTGGTTCGAGGCGACCAAACCGGGCCGCTACGAGATCGCCTGCGCGGAGCTGTGCGGGTTCGGGCACACGACCATGCGCGGCCTGTTGACCGTCCACACCCAACGATCGTGGGAGAAGTGGGTGAACAAGCGCTGGCCGGCGGCGCGCGTGGCGCGCGCGGGAGGGAACAGATGAGTCAGCCACCCGTCGCGCCGGCCGTCGAGGAACCGGCCTTCGCACACCATCGACCGCCGACGGGGTTCCTGCGCAAGTACGTCTTCTCGACCGATCACAAGGTCATCGCCAAGCAGTACCTTGCCCTGAGCCTTTTCTGGGCGCTGGCCGGCGGCCTGCTGGCGGGCCTGATCCGGTGGCAGCTCGGCTGGCCGACCCGCCCCATCCCGGTGTTGCGATGGCTGCCGGACTCGCTCCTGCCGGAGGGGATCATGGGCGCCAGCATCTACAACATGGTTGTGACGATGCACGGCACGATCATGGTGTTTTTCGTGGCGATGCCGTTCCTGCTGGGGGTGTTCGGCAACTTTCTGATCCCCCTGATGATCGGGGCTCGGGACATGGCCTTCCCGAGGCTCAACATGCTCTCGGTCTGGACCCTGGGGGCCTCGTCGGTCGTGCTGCTCGCCTCCTTCTTCGTGCCGGGAGGCGCCGCGGCCTCCGGCTGGACGGCCTATCCGCCTCTTTCGGCCGACGCCGCCTACACCGGGGTGGAGTGGGGGCAGAACCTGTGGATCCTCGCGCTTGCCCTGGAGTTCGCCTCGTTTCTGATGGGCGGGATCAACTTCCTCACGACAACCATCAACATGCGGGCACCGGGGTTGTCGATCTTCCGCTTGCCGTTGTTCGTCTGGCTCGCCGACATCGCTTCGGTGATGTTCATGCTATCGGTCGGTCCGCTGATCGCGGCCGCCGTCATGCTGCTGCTGGACCGGACGGTGGGCACCGCCTTCTTCCTTCCGGATCGGGGAGGTCAGCCGCTGCTCTGGCAGCATCTTTTCTGGTTCTTCGGTCACCCGGAGGTTTACGTGATCCTTCTGCCGGGGGTGGGGATCGTCCTGGAG
>JBHHZN010000222.1:0-4416 GCA_046758155.1 Acidobacteriota bacterium
GTTGCCCGGCGAGGTCGAAGGACGCATCGACGAGCTGCTCGTGGCCGGATCGACCACGCCGGTCGAGTACGGCCAGGCGTTGCTCCGCCTGGCGCCGCCGGGCGGCGCGCGCGCGGGCGAGACGCTCGTTGACGTGTCCGCCGGCGCGGAGGCGGACGATCCGATCCCGGAGGGCTGTTTCGCCGTGGCATCGCCGATCGACGGCGTTTTCTACCGATCCCCCTCGCCCGGCGCCGCGCCGTTCGTCGAGCCGGGCAGCATCGTCCACGCGGGCAGCACGCTCGGCCTGGTGGAGGCGATGAAGAGCTTCAACGCCGTCACGTACGGCGGCCCCGGCCTTCCGGCCAGGGCGCAGGTGGCCGAGGTGCGCGCCGCCGACGCCGCCGACGTGCGCCAGGGGGCGGTCCTGTTCGTCGTCCGGCCGGCCTCGGGCCGATGAGCGAAGCGGCGTCGCCGGCTCGCTGGGCCATCGAGTTCCAGAACGTGCGCAAGCTCTTCGACGGGCGCAGCGTCCTGGACGGCCTCGACCTCAAGGTGCCATCCGGCGAGACGCTCGTGCTGCTGGGGCTGAGCGGCTGCGGCAAGACGACCGCCCTGAAGATGATCAACCGGCTCGTCGAGCCGACAGAGGGCCGGGTCCGCGTGGAAGGAAGAGACGTGCGCGAATGGGATCCGATCCGCCTGCGGCGCCGCACCGGATACGTGATCCAGGAGATCGGCCTGTTCCCGCACCTGGATGTCGCCCGCAACATCGCGCTGGTTCCGCGCCTGGAAGGGTGGGATGAGCGGCGGCGCGCGCGCCGCGTGGATGAGCTCCTGGAGATGGTCGGCCTGCGGCCGGACCGTTTCCGCCACAAGTGGCCGCACGAGCTCAGCGGCGGCCAGCGCCAGCGTGTCGGCGTCGCGCGCGCCCTCGCGGTCGACCCCCCGGTTCTTCTCATGGATGAACCCTTCGGCGCGCTGGATCCGATCACCCGCGCCGGCCTGCAAAAAGAGTTCTCTCAGCTCGCGAGCCGGCTGGGATGCACGATCGTCTTCGTCACGCACGACATCCTCGAAGCGTTCCGGCTCGGCACGCGCATCGCCTTGATGAAGGCCGGCCGCGTGCACCAGATCGGAACGCCTCGCGAGATCCGCGACTCGCCCGTGGACGAGTTCGTGCGGGAGTTCGTGTCGAGTCATGGCCTGGGGTGACCTGGTGGAGTTTCTCACCCAGCGCTGGGAGCAGATCCTCGCATTGACCGGGCAGCATGTCGTGCTCGTCCTGGTCGCGACCGTCATCGCCGTCGGCCTCGGGGTCCCGCTGGGCGTCCTGCTGGCGCGCCGGGCGTCGCTGGCGCGGCCGGTGCTGGGCCTGGCCAAGATCCTCCAGACGATCCCCAGCCTGGCCCTGTTCGGGCTCCTGATCCCGCTGCCGTTTCTGGGAGGCATCGGCGCCCGGACCGCCGTCATCGCCCTGGTGGTCTACGCCCTCCTGCCGATCCTGCAAGGCACCTACACCGGGTTGCGTGGTATCGCCGGCCCGATCCTGGAGGCGGGGACGGGCATGGGAATGACACGGCGCCAGATGCTCTGGCTCGTGGAGCTGCCGCTCGCGCTGCCGGTCATCATGGCGGGTATCCGGGTCTCGACGGTCATCTCGGTCGGCGTCGCGACGATCGCGGCGGCCATCGGCGCGGGCGGCCTCGGCGTCCTGATCTTCCGCGGCGTGGCGATGGTCGACAACCGCCTCATCCTCGCCGGGGCGGTCCCGGCGGCGGCGCTGGCGATCCTGGCCGACGTGGTGCTGGGGCTGGTCGAGCGGTTTCTTTCGCCGAGGCGAGGCGGGTGAGCCCGCGATGGTGGTGCCGCCTGCCGGTGCTGGCGCTGGCCTGCGGGCACCTCTGCTGCGCCGGCCCGGCTCCCGATACCATCCGGATCGGCTCGAAGAACTTCACCGAACAGATCATCCTGGGGGAGATCCTCGCGCAACTGATCGAGGACAGAACCGACCTGCGCGTCGATCGCCGCTTCGATCTCGGCGGGACGTTCATCTGCCACAAGGCGCTCCTGGCCGGAGAGCTCGACATGTACGTCGAGTACACCGGCACGGCGCTCGGCGCGATCCTGCAGGAGCCTCCTTCGACCGACGCGCCGGAGGTCTACGATCGGGTCAAGCGACTCTACACCGATCGATTCGATCTGACCTGGCTCTCCCCGCTCGGCTTCAACAACACCTTCGCGCTGGTGGTCCGGCCGGAGGATGCCGCCCGCTACGACCTCCTGCGGATCTCCGACCTGGCGCGCGTGCGCGGCACCTTCCGGGCGGGGTTCGGCTACGAGTTCATCGAGAGGGCGGACGGCTATCCCGGCCTGACCGCGACGTACGGGTTTCAGCTTCGCAACGCGCCGCGGGAGATGGATCTGGGCCTCATCTACCGGGCACTGGAGCAGAAGCAGGTCGATGTGGTCGCGGGCAACTCGACCGACGCTCCGATCGACACCCTGGGACTCGTCGTGCTGGAAGACGACAAGAAGTTCTTTCCGCCGTATGACGCGGCGCCGGTCGTGCGGGCCTCCACGCTCGAGCGGCACCCCCGCCTTGGCGCCGTGCTCGAGCTTCTGGCCGGGAAGATCTCCGAGCGGCGCATGCGCCGGATGAACGGCGCGGTCACTAGCGGAGGACGCTCGGCCCGGGAGGTCGCCGCGCGGTTCCTGCGCGAGCAGAGCCTGACCGGTCAATGACCCCGGGGAGTGCGGGACGCCCTGTACTGGAAGGCGGCGGCCACCAGGACAGCCAGGGTCAGGACGATGGTCGGGATGAGCAGGTACGAGACATCACGCCCCACGATGAAGGTATACCCGAGGTACGGCAACGGCAGCGTCAGTCCGATGTAGACCAGCGCGCGGGCCCGCCCCGTCGCGTCCAGGACGACCCGATCGGGATGGTACCCGGGGTGGGGAGGGGCGGCCTCGCGCCGGTCGGACGCGGGGAGGAACTTCTCGAGGTCCCCGATGATCCGGTGCACATCCGATTGAAGCCGGAACTCGAAAGGGACCAGCGTGTAGAAGAGACCGCCGGCGGCCAGGGCGACGATCTCGTGCAACCAGACGGGCGCGCGGCCCACGTCGGCCAGGCCGCCGACGATCGCCGCTGCCGCCATCAAGGTCGAGCAGACGGCGGCGGCGGGCACCAGGCGATGGTAAACGGCGTTGAGCCGGTCGATCAAGGAAAGCGGCATGCCGAAACGACCGACATGCTCCTTGGTCAGCTTCGCCGCGCCGAGAAACAGCGCGATGACGCCGCATTGAACAAGGCAGGCGAAAACGGTGGCGAACACGGCGATACGGACATGGTGCGGCGAGCGGAGCCAACCCGAGATGATCGCCGCCGCCAGGAAAGCGCCGGCCCACAGATTGCAGCCCAGAAACATGCGGTGCATTCAGTCACCGTACACCGTGTGGCGCGGCCTGGCGGCCAGGATCTCCTCGCTTCCCCAGCGGACCACCTTCTTGAAACCGTCCGAGCGGATGAAGTCCTTGAAGGCGTCGCGCGACTCCCACGCGGAATGAATCAGGTACGAGCAGGGGGCATCGGTGTCCCTGAAAAGGTGTGACTCGATGTGCCCCGGCATCCGCGCCATCACCTCGAGGACCTCCCGAAAGCTGTTCTCGAAGATCTCGCCCATGCCCGGCTTGACCAGGTAGTTCATGCCAACCGTGATCACGTCCCCTCCCTGCTTCGCGATGGCCCATCGTAGCCCTGCGGCGACGGCCAGGTCAAACAAATGGTCTCGCCCCCGCCGCGACGGGCCCTGCGATCGATCCTTCCGCCGTCACCCGGCAGGTGCCGGCCGAGCGGCGTGTCTTGCGCGCTTCGCCCAGGGGGTCGGCGCGGGGTGAATCCGGTGGGGGCTCCGGCAGGCTCCGGGCCGGACGCCATCCGGGGTTTTTCCAACCGATTCGCCAGAGAACCCCATGGTTTCAATAGGATCCGGACGGGCCGGGGGCGCGCGCCAGGGCCGGCTAATACTTGACAAAAGAGTATGGTATACGTAGTCTTGTTCTGCAGGGGAGAAACGAGGTGTTCGCAGGATGAAAGTCACCGCTCAAGAGGAGTACGGATTGCGCTGCATGATGCAGGCGGCCGCATCGGGGTCGGACAGGCCGGTGTCGGTGGCCGTCATCGCCTCGAGCGAGGGGATATCGACCGCCTACGCGGCCAAGATCCTGAACCTGCTGCGCGACGCCGGCCTGGTCGAGAGCATGCGAGGCCGTTGCGGAGGGTATTACATCACGCATCCTCCCGACAGGATCAGCGTCTCGGAGATCCTGGCCGCTCTGGGAGGCCGCCTCTTCGAGGCGGAGTACTGCGAGCGGTTCCCCGGCGACGAGGACGAATGCGTCCACCTGGGCGAGTGTTCGTTGCGACCACCG
>JBHHZN010000223.1:0-4394 GCA_046758155.1 Acidobacteriota bacterium
GTCAGATCCTGCAGCAGACAAATCGAATCAACGATATCGTGCAGTCGCTGATGGGGCTCGCGAACGTTTACCTGATCTACAGCATCGGCCGGAAGGTGTTCGGCGATCTGGTCGCCGTCCTCGCGGCGGTCATCGCCCTGCTTTATGGCTCGTTCATGTTCATGGACGCCAAGCTGATGAGCACCACGCTCGGCCTGACGCTCAGTCTGTCCCTGATGCGCCTGCTGCTCCTGGCCGGGCGCAAGCAGACGATCACGCTGTGGGGGGCGAACGGGGCCTTGCTGGGGCTGACGGCGCTGGCGCGCCCCGAGTCGCTGCTGTTCGTGCCGCTGGCCGTGTGGTGGATCCACCGGGTGACACGCCAGCCTGAGGCCGGCAGGAAGGCGGCACCCATCGACCAGTACGCCCTGGCGGGGCGGCAGCCGGGGTTCGCCATCGCGGTCTTCGTCGCTTTCACCGTCATCGTCGTGTCGCCGGTGACACTGCGCAACTGGGTCGTGACGGATGACTGGAGCCTGTCGAACCTCATCTCCTCGCAGGCCGGCATCACCTTCTATCAGGCCAACAACGCCCGCGGGCGGGGCCTGTACGTCTTTCTCGACAAGGAAGGCTTCTCGGGCAACCCGCGCACCCAGTCGGAGGAAGAGAAGAAGCTTGCCGAAAAGGCCACCGGACGGAGCATGAAGCGCTCCGAGGTCACGCGCTACTGGCTGGGCCGCGGTCTTCGGTGGATCCTCTCCAACCCGGGCCGGTACATCCTGCTCGAGACCAAGAAGCTGCAAAGGTTCCTGGGTTCCTACGAATACTCCACCGAGTACATCATTTACGTGGAACGAGAGTCCGTGCGCACGTTATGGCTGACGAGCCTGCCGTTCGCCGTCATCACCGCGCTGGCGATCGTGGGGATCCTGCTGTGCTCGAGGAAGCGCGTCTCGGCGCCGGCGCTGCTTCTGGTCCTGTTCGTCATCGCCAATTTCCTGGTGGCGATGATCTTCTACGTTTCGTCGCGATACCGGATGCCCTCGGCGCCGTACTTGATCCTGTTCGCGGCGGCCGGGATCGAGCAGCTGTGGAGCTGGTTCCGCAGCCCGGTCGTCTCCGCGCGGACCGAGGCGTGGGCCCACGCCGGCATCGCCGTCATCCTGTTCGTCATCTTCCACTTGCAGGTGGATGAAAGCGCGCGCATCCAGCAGGCGAACGCTCATTACAACGCGGGCAACGAGTACTTCACGAAGCAGCTTTTCGACGAGGCGATCGCCGAGTACGACAGGGCCGTCAGGGGCGATCCGAAAAACTGGCGGGCGTACTACAACATGGCCAACACGCTGGGCAATCTCGGCCGCAAGGACGAGGCGATCGCGGCCTACGCGCAGGTCCTGAAGCTGAACCCCCGGATGCGATCCGCCCGCCGCCGGATCCAGGAGCTACGCGGCGGGCCCTGATCCCGGCCGAGGCCGCGCGACAGCGCGGCCGGCACGCTGACCGGCTCGATACGGGAACTCTCGTCCGGATCTCGGACGATGCCAGGACTCGGGCAACAGGCCGGCCATCGCTGGTCCACTCCGCAGTAGAATGGATCGTCGATGAGAAGGGGATGGGGATGCGAACTCCAGGGCAGGTCCATGGCAGTCCTTGCGGTCTGATCATGATGCCGATCGCCCCGGCCGATGAGCGTTGTCCCTTCCTCCTTCTCGACTCGGGCCGCTCGCCGGCCGCGACGTATCCCTGCGCCCCGGAGCCCGGCGCACGTGGCCCCTGCCGGCATCCTCATGCTCGGGAATCTGGGTGGTCGGTGACGAGCGTGAGCGGTTGCCGGGATGAAACGGAGGAGTTCGGATGAACCAGGACTCCGGCCGCACGATCTCGCATTACCGTCTGGTAGAGAAGATCGGGGAGGGGGGGATGGGGGTCGTGTGGAAGGCGCAGGACACGGTGCTGGGACGCACCGTGGCGATCAAGCTGTTGCCGGCCGAAGCGAACCGCGACGAGGAACGCCGGAATCTGTTCCTGCAAGAGGCGCGGGCGGCCTCATCGCTGAGCGACGCCAGGATCGTGCAGGTGCACGAGTTCGGCCGGGAAGGGGATCTGGATTTCATCGTGATGGAGTACGTGGAAGGAAAGCCCCTGAGCCGGATCCTGCACGGCCGGCCGCTCCCGGCCGACAAGGTCGCATTCCTGGGCGAGCAGGTGGCGCGGGGCCTCGCGCGGGCCCACCGGAAGAACCTTCTTCATCGCGATCTGAAGCCGGCGAACATCCTGGTGACGGCGGATGGAGACGTGAAGGTGGTCGACTTCGGCCTGGCGACGCTGTTCGAGCGGCCTACCAGCGTCGGCACCGACCGTTCGACATTCTCACGCGCGGCGAGGACGCAGGAGACGTTGCAAGGCGAGCCTGAGCGGGTGTCGATCGTCGGGACGGTCGCGTACATGGCGCCCGAGCAAGCGAGGGGGGAGCGCCTGGACGCGCGCAGCGACGTCTTTTCCCTGGGAGTGGTTCTGTACGAGATGACGACGGGCGAGAGACCGTTCTCCGGGGCGACGAGCGTGGATCTCCTGCGAGAGATCAGCAGGGGGCGGGCGCGACCCGTGCGAGAGAAAGTTCCGCACGTGCCGCTCGAGCTGGACCGGATCGTTCAAAAGGCGCTGGCTCCGAACAGGTCGGATCGCTACCAGACCATGGAGGACCTGGCGGTGGATCTGAAGCGTCTGGGACGCGAGCTGGAGTCGGGCTCGTCGCCGTCGTACGAGGACCTCAAGGAAGCGATGGCGCCGTCGCGCCGCAAGAGATGGATCGGAGCGGCGGTAGCGGTGGTGGCAGCGGGCATCCTGGTGGTATCGGGCTGGCGCATGAGCCGGAAGCCGCCGGCGGTCCTGATGAACGAGCAGACCATCCTGATCCTCCCCCTGGACGTGCGCGGGCAGGAAGAAGATGGCGGCGCGTACGCCGGCAGGGCCGTCGCCGAGGCGTTGGCCGTGGATCTGGCGCAGGCCCCGAACCTCCATCTCCTCCCGGTACCGGATCCCGCCCCCGTGGGGGACACCGCGATTCTCGCGGCGGCCCGGGAGGGGGCGGCGGGGCGACTGCTCACGGGAGCGCTGACCCGCGAGGGGTCGGTGGTTCATGCCAGCCTGACCCTCATCGATGTGGCGGGGAACCGGATCCTGGGTGGCGTGCGCGAGGACGCGCAAGACGCCGATCTCGCGCGATTGTCCTCGACTCTCGCCCGGCGGGTGGGGATGAAGCTGGGAGCCGTCTTCCCCAGGCTGTACGATGTCCCCTGGCGCCTGACGGGTGGGCCGAGAATGGCCGCCTCGCCGGAGCTGGCAGAGGCTCTGGACGCCTACCGGCGCACCGATATCCGTGCTGCCGTTGCGGACACCAGGCGGCTGATCGAGGCCTTCCCCACCGAAGTGGATGCTCTGGTCCTGGGAGCCTTCGCCCTCGAGAATGCCTGGGATGCCGACCCGTCCGCACAGAACCGGCAAGCGCTGGAAAAAGCCCTGGATCTTCTCGCGCGCGCGGATCCGGATAACCCGTACGTCGAGAAGGTGCGTGTGGCGATTCAGACGGTGGGACATCCACGCGAGAGCATCGAACGTTACACGCGACTTCTCGCCAGGGATGATCTCACGCCCGCGACACGGGCGTGGATTCTGCGGCTTCGCTCACTTCCGCAAGTCGACGTGGGTGACGTTGACGCCGCCTTGAACAGCCTGGCGCAGGCGATCGCCCTCGGTCCGGCGGACGCCTGGAGCTATTCTGTTCTCAGCAGGGCCCTCAGGAAGGCCGGCCGACTCGAGGAGGCCTTGACCTACAGCCGCCATGCCATGGCGCTGGCGCCCATGCAATGGCGGATGCAGCAGCGATTCGGCATCGCGCTCGGGGATGTGGGACGAGACGAGGAATCGGTCGAGCCCCTGAGGAAAGCCTGTGAATTGAGCCGGGCGCAGGAGGCATGCGCCCAGGTCGCCGTCGCCCTGGAGCGCTCCGGCCGTTCAGAGGAGGCCGGCGGCGCGGCCGAACGGGCCGCCTCCCTGACGGCGAGCAAGTGGGGAACGTACAACATGGCCTGCTATCATGCCCTGGCCGGACATCGAGCAGAAGCGCTCGGCTCTCTTCGCCAGGCGCGCCGGCTCGGCTTCGCGAGCACCATGATCGCCGGCGATCCCGACCTCGCCTCGCTGCGCGGTGATCCGGAGTTCGAGACGATCGTCGCCGACATCGAAAGGCGTGCCGAGAAGCCGTGACCGATGCCGCCGGTTTCCGGCGACGCTTTCCGCGGGCCTCTCAGGTCGTCAGGATCCCCTCCAAGCCGCGCCGCGCGCCTGGTCAGTTGCGGCCCGTGGAACCCGACGCCCTCACGTTCGCATCCGGGATGGCGCCGGGTCGGTTG
>JBHHZN010000224.1:0-4382 GCA_046758155.1 Acidobacteriota bacterium
GGGTTCGATCCCGCGTTCTGGATCGACAAGCGCAACGGCAACCATTACTTCATCGGAGCGCAGTACGCCGAGCAGGATCTCGTCTCGATGGACACGCTGCGTGACATCCCGGTGACCGGCGCCGGGAAGACCGCGCCGGTGCCGCTGGGAAGCCTGGTGAAGATGAAGCGGGACAAGGGCCCGGCGGTCATCGAGCATCGCAACATCACGCGGGTGATGGACGTCTACGCGGCGGCCCTTCCCGGCCACGACATCGGCTCGGTGGTCTCGGGCATCGAGAAGAAACTGCTGGCCTCGCGGGAGCTTCAGCCGGAGGCCAGGCGCTCCGAGCGGGGCGACTACTTCGATGTCGGCGGCGAGGCGTTCGCCGGCAAGGGATACAGCTACGTCATCACCGGCGAGGTGGCCACCATGCGGGAGGCGCTACGCCAGTTCCTGGAAGGGTTCCTGCTGGCCGTGATTCTCGTTTACCTGGTCATGGTCTTGCAGTTCCGGTCGTTCGTTGATCCGACCATCGTGCTGCTGACGGTACCGATGGGCCTGATCGGGGTCGTGGCGATGTTGAGTATTACCGGCACACACCTGAGTATCATGGCCGCGATGGGGATCATCATGATGGTGGGTCTCGTGGTGGGCCACAGTATCCTGCTGGTCGAATTCGCCAATCGGCGGTTGACAGGGGGCCGGACCGTTCGGCAGGCGATCACCGAAGCGGCATCAGTCCGGCTGCGGCCCATCATCATGACCTCCCTGGCCGCTGTCTTCGCCTTGATCCCGATGGCGATCGGAGGCCGTGGGGCCGAGGCGAATGCCCCGCTGGCGCGCGCGATCATCGGTGGCGTCCTCAGTTCGGCCGTCCTCATGTTGTTCGTCGTCCCCGCCCTCTACATCACACTCAAGAGACGGACCGTCCCCTCGGCCCCCGATGGGGGAGAAGCGCCGCACGCCACGGGAGCGACAAGATGACCGGGAGGCGCCGAGCCGGGTGTCATGCCGGCCGAACCGCGCAGGTTCTCGTGGCGGCGCTCGTCGTGTCGTCGGGCACGGGGTTTGTGACAGGCGCCGCCGGGAGCGCTCAGGGGAGCGCTTCCGCGAAGGATATCCCGCTGGTCGTCGTGACGCGGCCCGTGCACTCGGGACCGGAGCGTCACGTCGATCTCCCGGGCAGCTTCGAACCCTACCAAAAGGTCGAGCTGCACGCCAGGGTCACCGGCTATGTCGCGCGCGTGTCGGTGGACATCGGAGATCGAGTCGAGCGTGCGACACCGCTCGTCCGGCTTCAGGTGCCGGAGATGGAGGCTGAACTGGCCGAGGCCCGGGCGGACGCGGCGGTGGCGGAGGCGGTCTTGAAGCAGGAGGAGGCGAACCGGAAACTGGCCAGCGTCACTCTCGAACGTCTCTCGAAGCTCAAAGAACAGGAACCGATGGCGGTCATGCAGCAAGACGTCGACGTGGCCCGGGCCCGGCAGGAGGTCTCCGCGGCCAAGGTCGAGACGGCCCATGCGCAAGTTCGTGTGGCCCAGGCCAAGCTCGCACGGCTTCAGGCGCTGCAGGAGTATTCCGTGATCCGCGCTCCCTTCGATGGCGTCGTGGTCGAGCGGCTCGTGGATCCCGGGGCGCTCGTCGTGGCCGGCGAGGACGGCGGCGGGCCCGTTGCCGTTTTCGCCCGCGTGGATCGGCTCCGCCTGGTCATCTACGTGCCCGAGAGGGTCGCCTCGCAGGTGAGGCCGGGAACCGACGTGTCGATATCGGTCGATGCGATCGCGGGACGAGAGTTCAAGGCGAGCGTTTCCCGCATCGCCGGAGCGCTCTCGAGCAAGACCCGGAACATGCGGGCGGAGATCGATATGTCGTCCGAGCAGGGGTTGCTGCGACCCGGCATGTACGCCACCGTGCGGTTGCACCTGGAAGGTGAGGCCGGCGAGATCCTTCTGCCCGCCTCCACGGTGCATCGTGAGCCCGAGGGGGCCTTCATCTGGGCCGTCCACGACGGCGTGGTGAGCCGTGTCCCCGTGCAGATCGCTCGTTCCGACGGCGACCAGGTCGTCGTCGCATCGCATCTGGAACCGGGAACGCTCGTCGTGCTGGCGGCGCCGACCGATCTGCGGCCCGGTCAGACCGTGCGCATCCAGCAGCAGGGGGAGGCGAGGTGACAAAAACGTTCCGGCCGGCGCTCGTCCGGGCCGTCCTCGTGATCGGCGCCCTGATATCGCCGCAAGGGCTTTCCACGCCCCTGGGGCTCGCCGCCGGGCCCGATGCCCGGATCCCCGAAGGGTTGGAGGGTCTCTCGGTTCCCCTGCAGGCTCCATCGGCGAAGGGATCGCCGTCATCCGTCCGGCGGCTCGGCCTGGGAGAGGCGCTCGACATCGGTCTGTCGGACAACCTGGATCTGGCGCTGGCGCGCGCCGAGGTGCAGATCGCGCGTGGTCGCCGGCTGGCTGTTCAGGCGAGGTTGTTCCCCTCCTTCGAGGGGGCGCTGCGGGGGAGGCGCCGCGACGGCCGCGTCCAGGGCAGCTTCGGCAAGCTGCGTGACGTGACGTTCAACACCTTCAACGACAGCGTGGCCCTGGTCTACGGTGCGAACCTCGGTGCACGACTCCACGAAGCGTTCGCCGAGCGGCGGGAGATGGACGCATCCTTGCTGGGCGCCCTGCGCGCCGAGCAGAAGCTGCTGCTGCGGGTTGCGGAGCTGTACCAGAATCTCCTGTTGACAACGGCTGCCGTCCGCATCGCGGAGGAGGTCGTGAGTCAAGATGAACAGTTTCTGGGGATCGCTCGTGCGCGGGCCGAAGGCGGGCTGGGCCTCGGATCCGATGTCGCGCGCGCGCAGGCGAAGCTCGCGGCCGACCGGCAGGAGCTGGTCACGGTGCGAAGCATGCGAGACGAGGTCGGCATGGAGCTCGCCGTCGCCCTGCGTCTCGATCTCGGCGTCCCGATCGAGCCGCGGGAGGCATCGCTTGAACCGCTGCATTTCAAGCTCGGCGGTGGACCGGATGCGGCCGTCGCCGATCTCGCGGCCACGCGGCCCGATGTGCGGGCCGCCCGCGAGCGGGCCGAGGCGGCCAGACACCACTCGGCGGCCGCGCGCTGGGAGCTGTTCTCGCCCGAGCTGCGCGCCCTTTTCGCCTGGACCGCGATCGGGGATGAGCCCGCGGATCTCGACGGGCGGCAGGACCGCGGTGCCGCGCTCGTCTGGACGATCTCGCCGGAGGAGGTGGGTGAACTCCGGAAGCGCCGTGCCGAGCAGGAGCGGGCCCGGTTGGGGTCGGTCCGGACCGAGGAGGCCGCGCGCGCCGAGATCATGAAGATGCGCCGGGACCTGACGGCGGTCATCGACCGCATCCCTCACACGCGCAGCGGCCTGGAGGCGGCCGAGGAGAACCTGCGCCTGAGCCAGGCACGGTTCCGGTCCGGAACGGCGATCGCCCTGGAGGTCCTGGACGCCGAGAACGTGCGAGCGGAGGCACGCCTCGGCCTCGCACGCGATATCGTTGCGTACAATCTGTCCCAGATACGCCTGTTGGCCGCCACGGGCCTCATCGACAGGTCATCCTTCGCCCCCTGAGGCGCCCTGCGAGTGCTAAGCTGTGCCGCGTGAAACGCCTCGCTGCTCACGCTGTTCTTTTCAGGGGGAGAGTATGAGAAAGCAGTGGGGGATGCTGCTGATAGCCGTCGTGCCGGTTGCTCTCTGGGCGCCCGCGGCGCGGGCGGAGGTGGTCTTCGGGGGCGCCGTCGGAAGCGGGCAGGTGGAGGAAGGTCGGTTCGACGGAAGCGATTCGGCCTACAAGTTGTTCGCGGGGTTCCGCTGGTTTCGGGTTGTCGGCGTCGAGCTGCAGTACGCGGATTTCGGCGAACCCGATGACAGCGGCGTCGAAGTCGACACGAGGGCAGCGGGTCTGTTTCTCGTCGGCGCCGTGCCTCTGGGACGGTGGGAGCTGTTCGGGAAGGTCGGCTACGCTTACTGGGACGCCAACGTCACGGGGAGCAGTCCGATCGCCGATGACAACGGCGCCGATTTCGCCTACGGGATCGGCGCCGCGGTGTCGTTCGCCCATTTTTTCTCGATCCGGGCCGAGTTCGAGCGGTACGATGCCGATGGGTTCGACGATGTGACGTTCACCTCGGTAGGTGTCGCGATCAGACTCTGACGCGGCCGGATCCCTTCAAGGGGCGGCAGCCGGTACGGGTTGCTGCTCGCTGCTTCCGCGCGACCGCGTCCGCGCCATCCGCGCCGCGAGGGACCGGATCGGTGCGGGCTCATCTCCCGGCCCGCCGGGCGGGGCATGGAGCGCTGCGGCCTGCGGTCCGCACCGGCCGGCAGGCGGCGCACCGATACGGCCTCGATGGCTATAATGCGCCAGCGAGGCCGCACGATATCGCCC
>JBHHZN010000225.1:0-4361 GCA_046758155.1 Acidobacteriota bacterium
GCCGTCGGCCCCGATCTTCAGGGAAAGCGCTCGCCGACACTGAACTCCACCTCGCTGAGGGCGATCCAGTAATCCGAAAGAAGACGGTGATAGGTCAATCTCACCTGAAACAGGACGCGCTCGGCGTCCAGCAGATCGAGAAAACTCTGCCTGCCCGTCGTGTAGGCCGCCTCCGCCGAGGCAAGCGACTCGCCCGCCTGTGGGATCAGGACCTCGTCGTAGAGTCGGCTCCGTTCCTCGAGCGACTCCAGCCGCAGCAGCGCCTCCTGGACCAGGTAGCGCAGACGATTCTGGCTCGTCGCCAGCAGCTCCTGGTTGGAACGGAGGCTCTCCTGGGCCTCCAGCACACCGGCCTTGATCCTCTTGCGGTATATCGGCAGGTTTATCCCCACGATGAGCGAGACGATGTCCTTGCCGTTGCCTTCGGGAGGATTTCGTACACCCACCACGTCCTCTCGACTATCCACGATCGTGTAACCGAGGCCGAACCTGAAATCGGGTCGTGACTCCAGGGCCCGTCGTCGCGACCAAGCACGGTCCGAATTGATCCTTTGCTCGATGGCGCGGATCCTCGGATGGTTCGTCACCGCGGCTTGTTCCAGCTCGGCGCGATCGTATTCGACATCCCTGATCGTGATGCCCACACGATGCAAGGCGATTCCCTGGCCGGGTCTACCGACGATTTCCGCGATCCGCCTCAGAGCGGCATCGAGCTGTTCCTGCAGCTCCGTCCGCTGGTCGTCGAGCCGGGTGATGTCGGTTTGCACCTTCACGACGTTCTGTTGAATCCCTTCCCCAGTTGTATACCGCTTGAGGGCAATCCTCTCGAACTTCTCCAGCAGGTTGTGTTCCTCCTCGTTGATCGTGAGGGCCTCTTGAAGGTAATCGGCGTTGAAGTAAACACGCTTCAGCTCCGCGACCAGAAATCGTTCGAGGTCCAGGGCCTGCCAGGCGGCACTATCGGCCAGGAACTCCGCCCGTTTTGCCTGAAGACTCCGCTTTCCCTTCCACGGAACGGCCTGGCTCAGCTCCAGCGCCTGCTCCTGAGGGCCGACGCGGGTTTCCGGCGCGCGCGCGAAGAACCTGTAGTTGAGCTGAGGGTCGGGAAGGGACCGTTCCTGCGCCACCCGGCCGGACTGAGACCGCGATCTGGCCCGGGCGGCACGGATCTCCGGGTTTTCCCCCAGAAGAATCTTGATGAGCTTTTCGAGCTGCGGATCCGACCCGTGGGAGTAAGAATCGACATCGGTGCGAAGATCGAGGCCTGCATCGAGCTTCTCGACCGCAAACGGTGTGCCCCCAGTCAAAACCGACACTACGAGTGCCACCGCCATGCACACGATGATGCAAAACGTCACGTTGGTGATTCTTGTCGAGTGATCACCCATCATACTTCAGTCTCTCCTCACCCCACCATGGGAATTCAGAAACCGACGGCCGTTCTCCTCCACGCACAAGCCGTTGACTGCCGCGCCCCCATTCAAGGGAACCCGCCACCAGGTCTCGTCAAACGCCGATACTCACTTGAGATGCGTGGTCTACCCCACCGGGTGCCCCGAATCGTCGCGGCAAGCGTGAAGAGCGGAAGTTCGCCGGTCGTGCCTCGTGTCGCATCCAGAAGGGATGATCGCGGCGTGCGCGGGCCGGTTCATGCGGGCGGTCGCAGCGCTGCGTTCGCGCGGCAGGTCTCGCCTCCCGCGTCTATCAGGAGAGGAAGATCACCTGAGCAGGCTGGAGTGCAGGAGGTAAAGCGGGACGGCGGTCTGCGGCTCGAGGGAATCGCCGCACCATGCGGCGTCGAGGCCACCGCCGCCGAGGAGGTCCGCGCCACAGGGGAGGATCTCTTCAGCCGGCGGCGTGCAGCGGGCCGGGGCCGGGCCGGGCTCCACCGACGCCGGGCGGGGCTCGTGACAACAACAGGTCATCCCGGCGGCATCCACCGATGGCTTCTCGCAGCCCGCCATGGGACAGGCCGTCGGCGACGTCCCCGCGAGACAGGGCGAAAGGCCTGCCAGCAGGACGACCAGGACAGCTATACCCGGCGCGATACGGCGGCTCATGATGTTCACTGTACCTCCCGCTCGGACCTTCGTCAAGCGACCAGGCGCCATCAGCGCACTCCACGGGCGGACAAACCCGATTCCGGCCGGCACCGCCGGCGCCGGATCACTCCTCGCGGCGCAGATCCAGCGCGGCCGAGTTGATGCAGAACCTCTTGCCGGCGGGCTCGGGGCCGTCATCGAACACGTGCCCCAGGTGGGATCGGCAGCGCGAGCACTGGACCTCCAGCCTGGTCATCCCGTGGCTGCGATCCTCCGCGATCGTCACCGTGGCGGGATCGATGGGTTCCTGGAAACTGGGCCATCCCGTGCGGGAGTCGAACTTGGCTTCCGAGCGAAACAGCTCGTTGCCGCAGCAAACGCAACAGTAGGTCCCCGGCGTCCTCTCGTTCCAGTATCGTCCCGAGAAAGCCGGCTCCGTGGCGCCACGCCGGCAGACCTGGAACTGCTCGGGCGTCAGGGAGTTCTTCCAATGCTCATCCGATACGCGATCCCGGTCCGCCATGTCGCCTTCTGCGTGCTGCGTTCGCCCTTCCCCCGGAACCTTCCCCTGGGCCTCGACCCCTGGTGCCTGTTGACCCCCGGGAGCCGACCCGGTGCGGCCCTCGCCTTCGGAACGTTTGAAACACTCGACGATCAATTCCCCGTGGACGCTGGGCAGGCCCACGCGGAACCAGATGAAAGGCAGCAACGGATTCGCGAGCCAGTAGAACCATCCCAGGCTGTGGATCGTGCCGCCCTCCTTCAGATGAAGATCCATCCAGACGTAGAAGAACTTGTAAGGACAGAAGCCCGGAATGAAGTTCGGCCTGAATCCATCCGTTCGCAGGTACTTCCTGCGAATGTAAAAGTTGCCCTCGAAGGGGACGATCCCCCATCCGCGCGGACCCTCGGCGAGCAGCTCGCCGGTGCCCTTGTGCGTGATCCTGACGATGGTTCTCGGCATCGTCTCTTATCGTACCTCGGCCGGCACGTCCTCACCGGCGGAGCGGACGCGACGCCGACGCCCGTTCATCACGTCGCATCGCGACCGGGGGGAACCACGCAATCGAGCATACCCCGTCTTTCCAGGTATCTCTGGTGATACTCCTCCGCCTCGTAAAACGGGCCGGCCGGCACGATCGCCGTGACGATGGGAGCATCGAAACGCCCGCTCGCGTCCAGCTTTCTCATCATGGCGGTGGCCGCGGCCTCCTGCTCGGGCGTGTGAAAGAAAACGGCCGATCGATACTGCGTGCCGATGTCCGGCCCTTGTCGATCCGGGGTCGTCGGATCGTGACACGACCAGAAGAGCTCGAGAAGCCGTTCATAGGAAACACGGTCCGGATCGAAATCGACCTGGACGACCTCGGCGTGTCCGGTCGTGCCCGTGCAGACCTCGCGGTAGGTCGGGTTCAGGGTCGAGCCTCCCATGAAACCGACCTTCGTTGCCACGATCCCGTCGATCCGCCGGAAGGCCGCCTCCACGCCCCAGAAACATCCCGCCGCGAAAGTCGCCTTCTGCCTCGACCCGTCCTGGTCTCGTGATGTCCCTGTCATTTCCCTTTCCTCGCCGCGGTCAACGCGATGGGACGCCGCACGCACCCGCCGGGCCCGGACGATTCAGGTCCTGTCCAGACTGAACCGTCCGGGTCCCAGGAAGATCAGGCCCAGGAAGACGACACCGTCCTCGATGGCGTGCGAGGCCTGCATGAGATCCTCGCCGGCGGCGAGGTGATGAACGACCGCCACGCCCATGGTGGCGAGCAGCATCGCGCAGGCGGGCCGGGTGAACAGACCCAGAATCAGGCAGACGCCGCCCCCGGCCTCCGACAGCGCGGCCAGGAACCCCCACGCCACCGGCGCGACGGTGATCCCGAGGTTCGCCATCTCCTGCCCCAGCCCCGCCCACCGATCGGGTCCGCCCATGAGCATCGGGGTTCCGTGAAAAATGAACATCACCCCCAGGCCGAGGCGCATGCACAGTAGCCCGATGTCGCGGTACTTTCCGAGCCAGGCGAGTCGCCTCATCATTTCCCCCACGCTCATCGGCATGCGCCGGCATCGTGATCCTCTCCGCCGGGATGCCCGGTCGCAAGAAGATTACCATACGTTCCGGCGGTGGTCGCTTGCCGGGTGCCGGTCCGATCGTTACCTTTTCGTATATGGTTCCACGGAGATCTCGTTCAGGATGCCAACCGATTCATCGCCGGCGACGCGCTCGAGCCTGAGAACCCTGCTGTTTCATCAGCACACCGGCCCAGGGCGGCTCGCGGTCGCCGTCGGCATGACCGAGGACCAGGCCGAGCGCGTGCGTCTGGC
>JBHHZN010000226.1:0-4326 GCA_046758155.1 Acidobacteriota bacterium
CCGATGGAGGCAAGGGCCGCCGGCGGAAGATCCTCCGTCACCGAGTCGCAGATCGCCCGGATCGCTAGAAACGGCAACCCGGCCTCGGCCGCGACGGCGGCGACCGCGGCGCTTTCCATGTCGACCGCCTCGGCTCCGGAGTGCAGGTGGTAGCTGCGCTTGGCGGCGGCGGACGTGAGGGGCATCGATGTCGTGGCGAGCGTCATGCCGGGGCCGTCTTCCGTCGGCATGCCGAGCCGGGCCAGCAGGTGCCCGCGCCAGGTCGGGTCAGCTTCGAATCTGCGTCCCTGCGGGTCCATCACCGCCGAGGGGATGACGGCGTCACCCGGCAGGAGCTCGGGGCTGAGACCTCCGGCGAATCCCCAGCTGATCAGGGCTCCGGCGCCCCTCTCGAAGAGGCGGCGGGCGGCGCGCGCCGCGCGGTCCGGACCGATGCCGCAGACCAGCACATCCACGCGAGGCGCCGCGTGGCCTGAAGCTGTCTCGCCTCGTCTGAAAGAATCCGCCTCGCGCTGCAGTCCCGCCACAACGCCCACGCGGTTCACTGCCTCGATCGTCCGCTCTCACGGAAGTATCGAGCCAGGGCCCACAGCGGGAAGTAGCTGGAGTAACCGTGGTAGTGAAGGTAGAAGACCTTCGGAAACCCCGGCGAGGTGAACGCGTCATCCTTCCACAGGCCGTCAGCCTGCTGTGTCCTCAGGAGCCACTCGATACCGGCACGGACCTCCGGCGAGTCGGTCTCGCCCGCCGCCATGAGAGCGAGCAGCGACCAGCCTGTCTGGAAACTGGTGCCCTCGTCTCCATGTCCCGCGCGGGCCGGATCGAAGTAGGTATCGTTGCCTTCTCCCCAGCTGCCGTCCTCGCGCTGCACGCTCTTGAGCCATGCCACGGCACGGCGAACGGCGAGTTGCTTGCGCGGATCGTCCACGTACTCCAGCGCCGTCAGTGCGGACCATGTCCCGTAGGTGTAGTTCGTCCCCCAGCGCCCGAACCAGGCCCCGTTCTCCTCCTGTTGCGACAGGAGAAACTCGAAACAGGCCTGCATGGCGGCCCGATCGCCCGGCCGTCCGAGCCGGGTGAGAAACAGGAGCGTGCGCGCGCTGACATCCGCGGTGGGAGGATCCAGCAACGCGCCGTGATCCGCGAACGGGATCTCGTTCAGGTAAGAGTGCGTGTTGTCGACGTCGAACGAGCCGAAACCACCGTTGCGCGACTGCATGCCGAGCAGCCAGTCGGCGGTGCGCTGCAACATCGCGTCCCTGGCGCGACCTTCCCGCTCCAGGAAGGCCCACCCGACCGCCGAGGTGTCGTCGACGTCGGGGTAGTGGGCATTGTTGTGCTGGAAGGCCCAACCCCCCGGCTCGACATGCGGGCGTGATGCCCGCCAGTCGGCGGGGCCGGCCGTCACCTGCCGGTCCTCCATCCAGTCGAGAGCGCGGGCCAGGGCAGCATCGATCCGCTCATCCTGAACCGAGCGACGGGCCTCGCTCAAGGCGAGGATCCCCAGAGCAGTGTCCCAGACCGGCGAGAAGCATGGCTGACAGTAGGCCGAGTTCTCCCGCACCACGAGGAGTCGGTCGATCGCCACGAGAGCATCGCGCCGCGCCGGGTGGTCCCTTGCGTAGCCGAGAACGTCCAGCGCCTCGAGGGCGTTCACCATGGCCGGGAAGATGCCTCCGAGTCCATCCGTGCCGTTGAGTCGTTCCAGCAGCCAGGTCTCGGCCCGCCGCAGCGCCCGGCGACGCACGAACGGGGGAATCAGCGGCTCACCCAGCCGGGCGATCTTCTCCCCGATGAGGAGGAGGTAGCACAGGGCCGAACGCGCGGGCTGGTAGTGGCGCTCCTTCTCCGGGGGGACGACGAACAGCTCACGGATGTCGATCTGCTCCGGGTTGCGGGCCCTCGCTCGCATGCTGTACAGGATCAACAGGGCCACCATGACGGTGCGCGACCAGTAGGAGACCTTCGAAAGGTGGAAGGGGAACCACCGCGGCAGGAGCACGATCTCGATGGGCAAGAACGGAACACCCCGCCAGGGGATCTGCCCGAAAAGCGCCATGGTGATCCGGGTGAAGACATTGCATCGGGCGGCGCCCCCCCGCTCGAGAATGGCCTCGCGCGCCCGTTTCATGTGAGGAGCACCGGGATCGTCGCCGGCCAGCTTGAGAGCGAAATAGCTCTTCACCGAACAGGAGATCTCGAACGAGCCGCCGTGGAACAACGGCCATCCGCCCTCTTCCAGCTGGCGGGCGCGGATGTAGGCGGCCATCTTCCCCTGCAGCACCTGGTCCACCTCGCCGATGAAGTGCCGCATGATGATGTACTCGGCCGGGATCGTGCAGTCGGCCTCCAGCTCGAATAGCCAGCATCCTTCGTCGAGCTGCAACCCGAGGAGCGCGTTGCATGCATCCTCGAGGGCCGTGGAGAGGGGGAATTCCTGCGGGGCGTGTTGATCGGCGCGCTCTGGATTCGCGGGACCCATCGATCAGTTCCCTTTCCTGACTGAGGCTACGGCCATCTCTCTCCTTCCGAGCCGTCGAAAGGGCAGCCCGTGTGACATGCTCTCGGACGGCTTCACACACAGCCGAGGTCCGCGATGGCTGCCCCGCGGCTCGGAAGCATGCCCGCCTGCGCAGGCGTGTCTCACCCGGCTGCCTCTTCTGCCCCGCGTCCGGGATTGTCTCCTCGGCCTACGGCAAGAGGCACTCAGATCCCGACAGCCGCCCATCATAGAATGTTATCGGATGCGAAAGCCACCAATGTGGGACAGGCTGCTCGGCCTTCTTGCCTCCCTCGGTCGCCCCGAGGGATCGAGTAGCCCGTCCCTTCGATGTTTTCCTTAGATCTGCAGATCTGCGCGAGCTCCCCTCGATCTCGACTGCCCACGGCAGCCGGCGGGGCGTGGATGAACATGTAGCGCGACGGCACTCGATGTCGCGCGCATCGATAACACAGCCGCCGGCTCCCGATCACCTGGACCACACACTCGACGTCCCCGGCCGGAAGGCCGATCGGCTGAATGTCAAATGGTGCGTCCCGGCAAATCGACAGCGCGGCGCATCGCGCGCCCGGCGCGAACGATACCCTGCGTGTCGTCGCCGAGACCGACCGCATCGAGCCCGCAAGTATACATTGTCCAGGATGCGATTTCCGGAGGAGGGCCGCGGGCGATCACGGGGCCCCTGAGGCCCCACGCCGCCCGCATCGAAAGGGGGAAGGGACTCTTGTGATGCTTACCCCCTAAGTATATATTCTCCCCCATGCGACTGCCCGAGGAGATCCGGGAGAGGTTCCGGCGCCAGGGCCGTGCCGGCGGCCGGGCCCGCGCCGCCCGCATGAGACCCGAGGCGAGAAAGGCGATCGCGCGCCGGGCCGCGGCAGCGCGCTGGATCCGTGAGCGCTTCGGTGCCGCGAGCTTCCAAACCCTGGGCCTGCCCGGCGGAGACATCGTGGACGCCGGTCTCGCCGCCCTCGCGGCCGGCAAGACGACCGTGGAAAGCCTGCTGGTCTCTCTGGCCGCGCCACGCCTGCGCCGGGAAGGAGTCCCGATCGGCCCGGTGCACGCGAACGCCGAGGATCGTCTCCACGACCTGATCGCGCGAACCGCGGGCGATGATCCGGCGCATGCGCGGTACGCGGCCTACCTGCGGCGGATGACTTCCTTCGTGGATGCCTGCCGCGCGGCCCGGCTCCCACGAGGCCGCCGGGCGCCGTAGCTTGACGCGCGGCTCGTGCCGTGGCCGTGGCGAACGAGAGAGTCGATGATCGTGATCAGTTGCTGGAGGCAAGCGATGCCCAGCACGCTTCGTTTCGGTCTGGCGTCAATCGAGTCCCCTGGCGTCCCCGACAGTCCCCCGGCGTCGACCCCGGTCGTGCGGACATCTCGGAGACAGGCTCAAGAAGAGCGTGCGACGAAGGCCTTCAGCTCCTCGGACCAGTTCAGCACGACACGAACTTCGCCCGGGCCGGCCGGCTCGCCGTGCTTGATCATGAGGAACTTCTTGCCGTCAAGCGAGATGTCATAGTGCTGGTGACCGGAAACCGGAGCGGCATCATACTCCCCCGTGAAAAGCACCCGGGGTCGGCTGGCGCTGAACGCGGGCGCGTATTCGATGTCCACGGCGAGCATCCGGCCCCCCTCCCGGAAGAACAGCTGACGGCCATCGGGAGACCACACAGGCTCTCCGCCTCCGTCGATCGAGATCTTGTGCCTCGGCCCCAAGTCGGGAAACGATTGCACGAACACCTCGCGACGACCTTCATCCGCGACATAGGCGATCCATTTGCCGTCCGGAGACAACGCCGGGAATCGCTCATCAGCCGAGG
>JBHHZN010000227.1:0-4296 GCA_046758155.1 Acidobacteriota bacterium
GCCACGGCCTCCTGCGCGGAGGCGAGTTGCTGCAGATGCCTCCTGATGTCGCGCATCGCCCGGGAATCGCCGAGCGGCTCGGGAAACTCGTCGGGGCCCACCTGTCGTTTCCGCAGGTAGTCCAGTTCCTGGCGCATGCGCGTCGTTGCGATGGAGCGCCGCAGCACAGACTCGAGATCGTCCAGGTCGATGGGCTTGCGCAGGAAGTCCTGCGCCCCGAGCTTCATGGCCGCCACGGCGCGCTCGAGGGTTCCATGCGCCGACAAGACGATCGTGGGCTCCGTGCATCCGGCGTCCCGCATCCTCCGGAGCAGCTCGATACCGTCGCACCGAGGCATCTTGATGTCGGTGGCCACCGCGTCGAAGCTTTGCTCTCGAAGCACCTGCATCGCGACGATCCCATCCGGAGCCGTCTCCACCTCGAAGCCCTTCGCAGAGAGGAACTTCGCGATGGAGCGCGCCAGGACGTCCTCGTCCTCGACGATCAGGACACGGTCGCTCACTGGGGACTGGCCGGGACGTTCATGACGACCACGGTGCCGGCTTCCGGTGAATCGCGCAGTTCGATCGTCCCCGCCATCGACTCCACGACCTTGCGCGCGATCGTCGTGCCAAGCCCCGTGCCTTCGGTCTTGGTCGAGTAGAAGGGTTCGAAGACCTTCTCCCGCGCACCGATGGGAATCCCTTCTCCTCGATCCTCGACTTCGATGCGAACGTCTCCCGGCGTGTCGTGAACAGTGCGCACCCGGACCGTGCCGCCGGGGGGGCTCGCGTCGATGGCGTTTTCCACGATGGCAAGGATGGCTCTCTCGAACCGCTCCGGATTGGCCTCCACACAAGGGACCGTTTTGTCGAAGTCTTCCGACAAGGTGACGCCTCTCTCGGCCGCGCGCCCACGCAAGATCTCCAGGACGGATCGGACGACCTGGTTCGGCTGCACCGCGGCTCGGACCTCGCGACCGTGGCGGCTGAAGTCAAGGATCTGGTTCAGATGGCGTGTCATCCGGTCCACCAGCTTCGTCGTGTCGCGCAGTGTCTCCTCGTCGCGGCCATCCTCTGCCTGGCTCAGGCCGGCCTGCGCGGCGGCCCGGATCGCGGCGAGAGGGTTCCTCAGCGAGTGGGCGAGGGAGGCCGCCATCTGACCGACGGCGGCCATCTTCTCGCTCGCGACAAGCCGGTCCCGGGTCCGGCCGAGCTCCTCGAGGCTGCCCTGCAAGGAGACGTTCAGCGCCTCGAGGCGCGTGCGGGAAGACTGCTCGGATTCGTACAGGCGAGCCGTTTCGAGGCAGATGGCGCCGATGCTCGCGACGGTCTCGGCAAGGCATTTTTCCCAGGGGCTGAACGCCTCCACGGCGGGTTCGCTCCTGACGAATGAGATGAGCGCCTGGAGGCTTCCTTTGTGAAGCATCGGGACCGTGAGCGTCGCGCCCACGCCCGCGCGCAGGGTCGCATCCGCCACGTCTTTCATCAGGGGATCGGAAGCCATGTCGTCGACCTGGACGATCTCGCGCCGCCGCGCCGCCTTGTCGATCTCAGGATATCGTTCCAGGTTGATCGTGATGGGGCCGCCCTTCATGTGAAGACTCGAGGAAAGGACGGTGGCCCTCCCGCTGTCCGGCCCGACCTGAAAGATCGAGCAACGAAAGCACGGGATCAACTCGCTCGCCTCCGTTGTGAGGATCTTCAAGACCTCGACGAGGTCCAGCGACGCGGAGGCCGCTTTGCTGATCTCGATGAGTCGTGCGAAGTCCTCCTTTTCTTTCTTCAGTTGGTGGTTCGCGCCATCGAGCTCCGCGCGAAGTCGTCTCTCTTGAGAGAATTGCCTCTCCAGGGCGCGCGACATCTCTCCGAAAGCGTGGTTGACCATCGAGAATTCATCATCGCCGGATTCATCGAGGACGGTGGAGAAATCCCCGGCGTGCACCTGCTCGGCGGCGCGCCTGAGGGCGGTGAGCGGTTTCAGAAGGGCACTGTGAAGGTAGAAGCCGAAGCCCGTGGAAAGCAGGATCGCGAAGACGATCCCTCCGAGGAACCAGGTGTAGGCCCATCGGAGGCGCCGATTCGTGGCCAGGGAGGTGGCGAGAAAGCGCGCGTCGAAGGAATCATCGAGTCTTTCCTCGAGCACGCGAATGCGTCGGTCCCACATGCGGGCGTCCGCCCGGGGCCAGTCGCTCTTCGCCTCGTTCGTGCCCGTGGGGAGGGAACGCCTCACGGCCATACCGAAGGCGACGATCTCGGTGCGCAGAGTCTGTATGTCCCTGCGGATCTCGGCGTCCGTGCCGGTATGATTCGCATCGTCCAGGTTCCGCAGGACGCTGGCGAGAAGACTGTCGAAGCGATCGTCATCCAGCGCGCTCGAGTGGGAGTCGAAGCGCTGGACGTCGGCCAGGATAGTTTCCAGATCCGACCGGGCCCTCTTGAGGAATAGGCCCTGACTGTTGAACTCTCGCAGCATCGCTTCGGCATGGAGCATGCGCGAAAGGTTCCGCGAGCTGAGATAACCCAGGGAAACCACCGCGCAGATCACGCCGAGAAAGGCCAGAAAGATCTTGAGTCGCAGGTTGAATCGCAACACGGTGAACGGCCCTTCATCCCAGCCAGCGCCGTGGCTTGTTCGAGAAAATGAGACGGTGGCACGCTTCCGCGCGCATCCGTCACGGGCTACGAGGGGGAATGTAGGCCGTGGAGGATCGCCCAGCAAATGGCGGTCGGAAGCTGGTGATGGACGCTGCGTTTGCGGGACGAAGCCGACTATCGCGACAAGGAGATCCCCCGGAAAACGACGTTGGATCAGTATTTCCACTGGATGAAGAAACCGTCCTCCGCCACGATATCGCTCGTCGGGTCCATGTAGATCCCGGTGACCACGTCGCTGTCCGGCGTGCCGTACTTGCCGAAGCTGTAAAGCCTGTAGCTCATCCCGATGCCCAGGGCCGGGCCCGAGGAGGACCCATTGCTCGAGTTGTCTTCGCTCTCATCCGCATGATCGTCGGAATGGTCATCGGCGTGATCGTCCGAGTGATCATCGCTGTGGTCGTCGTCGAGGTGGTCGTCATCGCTGTGATCGTCGTCCAGATGGTCGTCATCGACGTGATCGTCCGAGTGATCATCGATATGGTCGTCGTCCACATGGTCATCATCGAAATGATCATCGGAATGGTCGTCATCTTCTGGGTCGTCATCGCTGGCATCGATGACGATCGCCTCGTAATAGATGTTGTTGCCCCACGCATCCTTGGTCGGCATGAACTTGAGGTACGTGGGAACCAGGAACTGCTTGAGCTGGTCCACGCTGGTGAGGCCGCTGAAGTTGGGAATGCCGCCGTTGTCCTTGGCGAACGCGTCGATCCCTTTCGAGATGACCGCCATGTCATTGACGGTTCGCACGGCGCGCGCCTTGTTGACGACATCGCTCACCAGGGTGATCGCGATCAGGGAAAGAAGGGCGATGATACCGGACACGACAAGCATCTCCAGAAGGGTGAATCCCTCCTGGCCGACGCGCTGGTACTGCCCGAAACGGTTACGAGTCATTGGATGGGCCTCCTCTGGTCGACCTGTGTACTACGCAGTCTTCATGCCAACCTGGTCCCGGTGGGGATGAGCCCCGTCGTATATAAGTAAACGACTTAGAATCAAGAGGTTATGGTCATCCTCCCCCTCGGAGGGGTGGGGGTGGGCCGGCAGGGGGGTCGGTTGATTTCGACCGGTCCAGGATCGATCCGGGGCCATCTGGACCGGACGGTCCGATCCTCATCGCGGCCGCCGGGATCGCGGGAAGGCTCGCTCTCATCCGGCCCGAAGCCCGAGCCTCTGGCGTGTGTTTGCCGCGGGGCAGGCGACCACCTATGTTTTCGCCGCATCGGCTCGAGGACCGGAGGGAAGGCGATGGTGGGGCCTGAAAGAGCGGTCGCCGGCGGGACAGCGCGGGATCTGACACGCTGGTTGTTTCCCCGCGATCGGCCGGAGACGATTCTCTATCTGGGTGGCATCAATCTGATGCTGCTGCAGTACGTGACCGTGCGCGAGTTCGTGGCGATCCTCTCCGGCTACGAGGTCGTGATCGGGCTGGTCTTCACGGCCTTCTTCCTCGGGTATTCCTTCGGATACCTGCTGTCGGGCCGGCTGGACCGCGGGAGGCTGAGACGTCTGGCCCTGGCGACTTTCCTTCTGCACACGTTGTTGCCGTTTCTGCCCCGCGTGCTCGTGGGGTTCCTCTTCTCCCGTGATCTGCCCAGCCTTGCGCTCATGGGGGTCCTGTTCCTCGGGACGTTCGCGATGGCTTCCTTTTACAGT
>JBHHZN010000228.1:0-4265 GCA_046758155.1 Acidobacteriota bacterium
CCCGACGTCAAGTGGATCGCCCGGCACGACTGGCGCTCCGACGAAGTCCCGGCGAGAAAGCGTCCCCGCCGGCTCATCCTCGAGGAGATAGGCGCCTGGCTGGATCATTTCAGCACGCTGGAGGATGTGCGCATCAAGGTCAAGGCGGCCGCCTTCGACGACGCCGACCGCGCGCGGGCGAAGCTGAAGATGTTCATCATCGGGCGCGACCGGCAGGGACGGCGCGAGTGGCTGCGCGCCCGCTTGCATGTCGAGGCGCGCCGAGGCGATGAGGGACCCTGGAGGCTGCAGGCCGTGCAGGTCGATGCGACCGGCTCGATGGTGGCGCGCGTGGACCTGTTCGACGAGGTCGCCATGCCGGCCGGTGTGGCGGCCCTTTTCCCTCCCTTCGGAGAGAAACCGAACGATGGGTTCATCGCGCACGGCGCCGCCACCGCGGACGTCAACGGTGACGGCCTGCTGGACATCGCCGCCACCGGTGTGGATCGGAATTACCTCTACCTGAACCGAGGCGACGGGACCTTCAGCGACGCCGGCGCCTCATCGATGGTGTCGTTCACGCCGGCGGGGTCGGGCGCCCTCTTTCTCGATTTCGACAACGACGGGGATCCCGATCTGTTTCTGGCCTCCGTGGGTCCGCAGATTCTTTTGGAAAACCGCTTCATCCCGGACGGCAAGGTCCTGTTCCGTGACATCTCCGACCTGGCGCGGGTCGACGTGCCGGCGGTCGGCTTCAGCGCGGCGGCGGCCGACGTGAACAAGGACGGATACCCGGACATCTACGTCGCCTCCTATCACCACTACGGCACCGTCATGCCCAATTCGTGGTACAAGGCGACCAACGGAACGCCCAACCTGCTCTTCATCAATCAGGGCGACGGCACCTTTCTCGAGCAGGCCGCGCGCTGGGGGGTGGACGACGCGCGCTGGACCTACGCTGCCGCCTTCGCCGACCTGGACAAGGACGGCGACCAGGACCTCTACATCGCCAACGATTTCGGAGAGAACGCCCTGTATCGCAACGAGGGCGATCGCTTCACGGACGTCGCCGCCGAGACGGGCGTCACGGACGCCGGCTTCGGGATGGGGGTGTCGTTCGGGGATTACGACAACGACGGCGATCTCGACCTGCACGTGACGAACATGTCGTCGACGGCCGGCGCGCGGATACTCGAGCGGCTCTATCCGGATCATCCATCCGATCGCGCCTACCTGGAAAGACTGGCGTCGGGCAACAACCTCTTCCGGAACAGAGGCGACGGGACCTTCGAGGACGTCACGGGGTCGGTGGGCGGGCTCTCGGCCGGCTGGGCCTTCGGCGGCGGATTCATCGATTTCGACAACGACGGATGGGAGGACATCTACTCGCCCAACGGGTTCATCTCGGGCAAGTCGATGAAGGACACCTGAAGCCTGTTCTGGCGCCACGTGGTGGCCGCCGCGGAACATGCCGAACAGGCGGGCAACAGCGCCTACCAGAACCGCCACATGAGCGCTCTTTTCAAGAAGGGGTTCTCCTTCAGCGGGTTCGAACGCGACATGCTGCGCATGAACCTCGGCTCGCGGAAGTTCCTGGATATCTCGGGCGTCAGCGGGGTCGATTCGATCTCGGACGGCCGGGGCGCCCTGTTCGCCGACCTGGACAACGATGGCGACCTGGATATCTTTCTCACGGCCGTGCAGGGGGAAGCGCACCACCTGTTTCACAACAAGGTCGGAAGCGACAACGGCTTCCTGAGAGTCGAGCTGGAGGGCACGCACAGCGGGCGCGACGCCTTCGGCACGGTCGTGCGCGTGAAAACCTCCCAGGGCATCCAGACCAAGATCAAGGCGGGCGGCAGCGGCTTTCTCTCCGAGAGCGACCCGCGGGTGCTGTTCGGCCTCGGACGCGATGATCACGCCCAGTGGGTCGATGTGTCCTGGCCGTCCGGCTCCACCCAGCGATACGAGAACATCGCCGCGGGCACGGCGCTGCATCTCGTGGAAGGCCGGGCCGAACCCACGCGAGTCGCCGAGCAGCGGTTCCATCTTCCCGAGCCGCTGGATCCCGAAGGATCCTTCATGGCGCGCATCGGACTGGGCATCGGAGACAAACTCCCCGATATCGCTCTGAAGGATCTCTCCGATGCAACCACGCGCCTGCGCGACCACCTCGCCCCGGGCCGCCGGTGCCTGATCAACATCTGGGCCACGTACTGCGTGCCGTGCGCCGAGGAGATGCCGGAGCTCCAGGCGCTGCGGCCGGGACTGGAGGCGGCCGGGATCGATCTTCTCGGCATCAGCATCGACACCGACACCGCCTCGAAGGTCGCCGGCTATGTCCGGGGGAAAAACATCCGGTACCCGATCGCCATCACCGACGAGGCCTCGATCGCCCGCCTGTTCCCCCGCGGCGAGGTGCTGATCCCGGTCTCCTTCCTGGTGGACGACCAGGGGAAGATCATCGATCTGATCCCAGGGTGGTCCGCATCCTCCCGCAAGACGTTGCACCGTCTTGCCGGGAAGGCTCCCGCGGCGCTGTGACCGGCCGATCGGCCGGGAGCGCCTCGCCGTCGGACATGGTGAGAGGCTCCGGTGTATCATGCCGCGGACATGACGTGGATCCGAACCATCGGGCCCGAGGAGGCGACCGGAACGCTCAAGCGCCTGTATGACGCCGCGTTGCAGCGCGCGGGGCGCATCTACAACATCATCCGCATCCAGAGTCTCCGGCCGCGCGTGCTGCGTTCCTCCACGCAGCTTTACATCGACGTGATGCGATCGGCCGACAGCGGCCTTACCAGCGTGCAACGGGAGATGATCGCCCTGACCGTCTCGTGGGCCAACGGCTGCCATTACTGAATGGCGGCGCACGCCGAGGATCTCCGTGCCGAGATCCCAGACCAGCGGCGCGGCCGCGCGCTTGCCGAGGGGCTACGCCGCGATTATCGCCGGGTCGATCTCCCGGATCCGGATCGCCGGATGCTCGATTTCGCCGTCAAGCTGACGCGCACGCCCTCCCGCATGACGGAACAAGACATCGCGGTTCTGCGGCGCCACGGCTTCAGCGACGAGGCCATCCACGATATCGTCCAGGTCACGGCCCTTTTCAACTACTACAATCGTCTGGCCGACGGCGTCGGCATCGACCCGGAGGCCTGACCGCCCCGTCGCTTCCGGCGCGCGGAGGGTCCTCGAGGTTGTCTCACGCGGCGCGCGAGGCGCTCCACCGGATCGCCTTGCCGATGGTCAACCCCTGAACGAGGATCGAGAAGACGACCACGATGTACGTCATCAGGATGATGAGCGGACGCGCGGGGGACGCGGGCAACGACAGGGCCAGCGCGATGGAGATCCCGCCGCGCACCCCGGCCCAGGTCAACAGCCTTACGGCGTGCGGCCCGAACCTCCGGAAGCGCCGCAGGATGGAGACCATCACCGCCACGGTGGAGAACCGTGAGGCCAGCACGGCGAGGATCGCGACGAGCCCGGCCGCCAGGAAGAGCGCGTGCAGATCGAGGACCAACAGCTCCAGGCCTATGAGCACGAACAGGACCGCGTTCAGGATCTCGTCGATCAGTTCCCAGAAAGGGTCCAGGTGCTGCCGGGTCGTCTCCGACATGGCGAAGACCCGGCCGTGGTTTCCGATGAACAAGCCCGCCACGACCATCGCGATCGGACCCGACGTATGCAGCGCAGCCGCCAGAGCGTACCCGCCCGCCACGAGCGCCAGCGTGATGAGGATCTCGACGAGGTAGTTGTCCACGCTGCGCAGGAGGCGGAAGGCCACGTAGCCGAGCAACAGGCCATAGACCGCTCCGCCGGCGGCCTCCCCGAGAAACAGTTCTCCCGCCTCGATGACCGGCAGGTGCCCCTTGCCCGCGAATCCCAGAAGCAACGTGAAGACGACCACGCCGACGCCGTCATTGAAAAGGGATTCCCCGACGATGATCGACTGCAGATTCCTCGGGGCGCGTGCTCCCCGGAGGATCCCCAGGACGGCGATCGGGTCGGTGGGAGAGATCAGCGCCCCGAACAGCAGCGCCTCCCCCCACGTGATCGCCAGTCCGAGCCAAGGCAGTAGCTGGTGGACGAGGGTCCCGATGAGCAGGGTCGAGAGGATGACCCCTACCGTGGCCAGCGAAAGGATCTGCCACTTTCGTTCCAGCAGTTCGCCCAGATCGACGTGCAGCGCCCCGGCGAACAGCAGAAAACTCAGCATCCCCTGCATGACGAGGGCGTTGAAATCCACCTGGCCCAGCAGCGAGCCGGCCCAGCCCGCGCTG
>JBHHZN010000229.1:0-4234 GCA_046758155.1 Acidobacteriota bacterium
CGGCAGCGGCGGATAAAAAAGCGCTGGTGAACCTGGACCTACAGGGCCAGGTGCAATCCGGGACGATCAACGGGGAGCCTCTGACCTGTTACTTCATGCAACCGGCATGATCGAGACGAGAACCATCGGCACCTTGGCTCTGGAGACGCGACCTGTTTCCTCCATCGCGGCGGAATCGCGCGCATTGGCGGGGCCTGGATTGTCCACGCGACGGATCGTTGCCAGCTCGTCTCCGCAAGCAACTCTGGGGACGTTCGAATCCGGCGAGATGTGGTCCGGCACAGGAGGCGCAGGAATCGATGTCGCTTTGTTTTTCGAGGGCACTCGTTCTTTCAAGCTGCCGAACCCCAGCGGACATGGACAGAGAACGATCATGGGAACGGATCTGTCGAATCTCGATACGTTCGTCTTCCGCACATATGGACAACTACTGACGGGGCTGCCATCACAGAACAATTCCCTGGACTTTCAGCTACGGATTCTTGACACATCCGCGCGGAACGCACGTTACACGATCGCTGGCATCGTCGCGACAGATAGCGGCGGAGTCGTGACGACGGTCAATGACGATTGGATCTTGCGCGTGCCACACAAGGCGGATTTCACGCTTGATGCTGGATTCGATTGGTCGAGCATTCTTCGGGTTGATGTTGATGTGCTGAACGACAGCGATGCGCGGCCGAAACAGATCAACGTGGATAGCATCGTCGCCGTCATCGGACAGACGATAGACATCGAGACGCGACACGTTGCGACGCTCGCGCTTGAAACGAGGTCATCATGAGTAGTGTCATCCATTCCACAATCGCCGCAGGCGACACAATGGCGGACCAGTACGAGACGGTCAATCAGTTGACCGATGCCGCTCCGGCGAGCAATTTGTCGACGGTGGAATGGCTGCTCAAAAACGATCTGAAGGATGCGGATGCAAGCGCGGTTCTGACACGCCGGAGCGACGGCGCGGACGCGGCCAACAAGGTCATCATCGATGACGCGGTGAACTGGAAATACACTGTGAAAGCCGACTCGACCGCGACGGCAGCGATCTCGCCGGGCCGATACAAGCAAGTCTGCATGACCATCGATGCCGCCGGCAACGAGGTCGAGGCATTCCGCGGTGATTTCGTCGTGCTGCCGCGAGCATCGGATGCAGCATCATGATCGTGATCCGCGATTGCAAGGGACGCGAGATCCGTGTCGTGTCCGATGCCGACTGACATACAAATCGGCCCGCACTTCCGATTTCTGGAGCTGACGGCGTCCAGGCAGCGACCGGATCTGGAGGATGAGAATCGCGCGGAGGCAACCCGACATCTGGCTCAGCTCTACGCACTGACGTGGGGTGTCCTGGAACCCATCCGTCGGCGCTGGGGTGCGACATTCGTGTCCAGTGGATATCGGTCGAAGGCACTCAATAAGGCGGTCGGAGGGCAACCGAACAGCGATCATCTCCGGGGCGTCGCGGCGGATATCTGGCGGGTGCAACAGGGATCACTCGAAGAAATGTTCCACTGGGTGCGCAGAGGTGAGCTGTCTTTCGGCCAGGTGATCCTGGAGGACACGCGACACGGAGGCTGGAATGCGGTCCACGTTTCGCTTGGGTGGCCGCTGAATGAGAACGGCCGTGATGGCGAATCATGGGTGTATGCCGACGGAGTCTATGCTCTGGCGGATTCGGTGTTCGATGTTTGATCTGCCCCACTGCGGAAAGGACAACGAATGGATTTCTCTCTTTCGATCGGAGAGATGCTGGCGATTCTCGGAGCAATGGCTGGCCTGGGAGGTTGGATGTTTCGGCTGCACATGAACGGTGCGCAGCGGATCGCATCGCTCGAACAGGCGATCCAGGATGCGGTCCGCGCTTCCGCACAGGCCGTCGGAAATCTGGCGGAGGAGACGCGGAACTCGGTTGCCCATCTCCGCGAACTCATCAAGATCAGTTCGCGCGAGGGGAAGGAAGCGTTCGCCCGACTGGAACGAACGGCCGAGACGCTGAGAACGGACGCGGAGGATTTCCGCGAACGATTGGCCCGGATCGAGTCCGCGGTCAACGGAGGCACAAGAAGATGATCGAGATGCTGAAGAAGTTTCTGTGGGACGAGACCGCGGCCAAGGGCTACATTCGTTCGATCATGCTTTTCGCGGGAGCAATGATGGCGACCGGGCAGATCGACTGGATGCCGCCCTGGGCCGGAGCGCTAATGATGGCGGCCGCCGGGATGGTCCGAGCCGGCGACCCGAACCCCGAGCATGGAGGATGAGATGGGATTCCTACGGAAGATCCGGCGGGCGGTCGAGAAGGCGGCGGCCTTCGTAGGCAAGCTGAACTCCGAGCTGGCGAGTTTGAACGGGCGGATCGATGCCTATCAGGCGAAGCTGAACGAATATGTGGACAACTTCCAATCGACCGAGCTCGCGCAGCTCCAAAGCCAGATGGCCTCGCTGCAACAAGAGATCGCGGCGCTACGGCAGGAGCTCGCGGACATCGACCAGGAGTAGCCCGCCCCGGGTCCGGGGGCTGAGATCGGGTGCCCTGCGAGACCGGGCCCGGGGCGGGTACATCCGGGGCCCGGCGGCGGGCAGCGATTCCTCCCGCGGCCCGGGCACAGCCGTCGGGCCCCGCTCCGTTAACACGGGATGTCCACCTCGACGAAGAAGGTCTGCCCGCAGTCGCTTCCGTGGATGCGATCTGCGGTGCGGACGGTGAGACAGGCGCGACGACTGGCGCTGATGTCGTAGCGGTGCCTGCCGCAGGTGCGGATGCTAGTTACGTCGCCGCTGCCGAAGCCGCGGTAGAGCTGGCTGCCCTCCGCGATGGCCCAGTCGCTCTCAGCCAGGATCTCGACCACGGCCAGGGGGCCGGGCGTGATGGTCGTCATCAAGCCGGCGATCGGACTGGGCCCTGGATCGTCCATATCACACGCCGTGCTGATCGCCAGCGCAGCGACGGCGAGAGCGGCGGGAATCCTTCGGATGTTCGTCATCGGTCCTCCCTTCTGCCGGATTTCCTCCGGCGTTTCGATCCTTTCTTCTGTCCTCCCCATCGCGGTGGCCGGCCGAGCTTCTGCCGGCGCATCCGCGGCCGGCCGCTCTCCCGATGGACCGGGATCAGCCAGATCCCCCGCGGCGGCCGACCGACATATTCGGCGCCGATCACGCGCCCCGCGGCGCAGAGCTGGCGCAACGTCCGGGGCGCGATGCCGAGCGCCTTCGCAGCGTCGGCGACCGTCGCGATGGTCGTGCGCTTCCTGCTCATGTATCCATCTCAGCGTTGAAGTGCGCAAGTGCTCGTGCGCAAAGGGAACGGAAACCACGCACGTGGCGCAGCTTGGGGATCAAATCCCCGAAATTGTCGCGTGCGCTCCAACTAACCCGCTGCCCCAGGCGGTTCGGGACCTGATCACACCGGAGCGTGGCGACTTGCAGGCCCGTGGCGTCGAACACACCGTACTCCGCGGCGATGCGCAAATTACGCGCCCCGGAACAGATGCGCGCAGCCCTAGTCTTCTTGATCTTGATCATCATTTTCCTCCTGTCGCGCTCGAAGGAGCGCGGCGGGTCGAAGTCAGAGTCGATAGATGCAGGGCCAGTAGCCCGCCTCCGCGCCTTCCGGGGAGGCGCCGCCAAAATCCTCGACACACGGCAAATCCGGTGATGGGGAAAGGCTCATGCCGGTCCCATTGTAGAGACCGACGATCTCCTGCTCGTCACCAAACTCTTCCGCATGCCGGGCCGCCATTTCCTCCGCCATGCGGAGGGCCCGCTGCTGGGCGTCCTCGAGGTTGTAGTACACTGCATACTCCTCGATGGGCGAGCCGTCGATACCAACCAAATACCTGGCATTCATGGCGTTCCTCCTTGTGCGAGCGCTTCGGTTTCACGGAGTAGTTCGCTCAGGCGCCGCCGACCGGCTTCGAGGCCAGCCCGATCCCGCTCATCGTCCGGCGGCGCGGACGCAATCCGCACCCGGCGGCGCAGGTCCTCCAGGAGCCACGCCAGCAAGATCTCCCGGTCCCGCGGATAGCGGTCCAGATTCAGCGCCCGCCAGCCAATCACGACCGGCCTGTCAGGTCCGCCATCATGGTCCTCGTCGGTGCCGACGTACGCCACGCGCAGAGCGACGCCACCAGCGTTCATGTGGACGCGCTGGATCTCGCCCCGTCGCGCGGGCCGCCGACCCACTCCGTCTCCGCTCCAGACGGAGTACCCGGCCGCCTCCACCAGCTCAAAGATC
>JBHHZN010000230.1:0-4183 GCA_046758155.1 Acidobacteriota bacterium
GGCACCGTCGGGGCCAACCTGCAGCGCTGGTACGGCCAGTTCGTTCAGCCTGACGGAAAGGACACGGCCGACACAGCCCGGGTGGACAGGTTCAATGCGGGCGGCCTCGCGGTGACGGTCGTCCGGGTCGCCGGGACCTATACGGCCTCGGGGGGACCCACGATGCGCGGCGGTGTTCCCAGGCCAGACTACGGGATGGTCGCGGGGGTGATCGAGACCGGCGGGGGGCCCTGGTTTCTCAAGTGCGTGGGGCCGGAAACCACCGTCCGTGCCGCGGCACCCGGCATACGGGCCGCTCTTTCCACGGTGCGGGGCGGATAGAAGCTAGGCTGAATAGATCCGATCGCACTTGGCCGCCATGATGAAGTCGTTGCGATGCAACCCGCGGATCTTGTGCGTCCACCAGCTCACGGTCACCCTCCCCCACTCGGTCAGGAGGGCCGGGTGATGATCCTCGGCCCGCGCCAGCTCGCCCACCCTGTTCGTGAACGACAACGCCAGATCGAAATCCCGGAACCGGTAGGACCGCTCCAGCCGCTTGATGCCATCCCTCTCGGTGATGCTCCACGCGGGCACCTGCGGCTTCAACTGCGTGATCTCCTCGTCGGTCAGGCTGGGCGCTCCCTTCCGGCAGGCCTCGCATTTCATATCGACGAGCTCTTCCATCTCGTTCCCTCCAGGTGTGTGGCACCATCCTAGTGCATTCACGACCCGAGAACCCAGTGTCGTGCATCAGCTATGCGCGCGGGCCACGACGCCCAGGACCTGCAGGAAACCGACTCGTACGGATCGGCGAGGAACGCCCCACCTTCTCAGTGGATGTAACCGAGAGACTTCAGCACGGCGCGTTCTTCATCGGTCATCTCGACGGCCGGGGGATTCTTCACCAGCGAGAGATAAGCATGGGCGAAACATTTCCTCATCTCATCCTGGAGTCTCCCCCGCATCGCGGCCCGTACCTGTTCGTAGGCGGCCAGTTCGGATAGATCATGCTTTTCCCCCGGATCGACGCGCAGGTCGTAAAGCTCCTCGCGGCCGGAGGACCTCCCCACGATGTAGCTCCACCTCTTGGTGATGACCTTCCAGGTCACACCGCTGGTCGCGAAAACCGCCCGATCGGCCTGGCCGTCGTCGACGATGCTTTCCCCCTGCAGGAGGTCCGGTTTTCTTATCCCCGCCAGGTGAAAGAGGCTGGGATAGATGTCGATGGAACTGACCGGAGCCGTGATGACGTGGCGCCGTTCGAAGCGGCCCCTGTCCGAGATGATGAGCGGGATATGCAGGACATCGTTATAGAAACTCTCGCCCGCGTGCATCAGGCTGCCGTGTTCCATGAACTGCTCGCCGTGATCGCCCGTGATGACGATGAGGGTATCCTCCAACAACCCCTCGGCCGCGAGATGCCTGACCAGAAGCCCCACGATCCCATCGGTTACCCGTAGGCCACGGTCGTACGCCGCTTGGAGGAAATCGATGTCCCGCGGGGAGAGTTTCCCAGGCCGACCCAGATCATTTTTCAGGATCCGATACGATTCTTCAGCGTCGAGGCTCTTCAGAGCCAGGAGGTTGCTCGACGCATCGATCCTGCCTTCGGAACCAGCCGAAAAGATCTTGTCCGGGTGGTAGTAATCATGCAGATCGATGAGATGCAAGTAGAGATGGAACCTCTCGTTCCTGTGCTTCGTGATGAAATCGCGAGCCTGTCCGGACAGAACCAGGTCATTCCTCGGCGACCGGATGAATTCATCCACCCCCTGGGCGTAATTGGCTGTCTTCGACACCCAGCCGATCGCCGTGATCATCCCCGTGACGTAGCCGTTACTCTTGAATACCTCGCTGGGCAGGATGTAGTCGTCGGCGAGGACGGAGAAGGCGTTCCGCTTTCCGGGGGGACGGCTTATCCTGTGGACCACGGGCAGCGTGCCCGTGAACAACGACGCAACACTCGGCACCGTCCATGTAGCGTTGCTGTAGGCGTTGGTGTAGAAAAGCGACCTCTCGGCCAGCTTGTCGATGTTGGGGGTTATCTTGTGCGGATAGCCGTAGACGCCGAGATGATCGGCGCGCAGGGCATCGACGAGAATGAAAAGCACGTTCGGGCGGCGCGCGACGCTCGGCCCGCAACCTCCGAGAAGCCCCAGACACAGAAGGAGAGCCGCGCTGCGCAGCGCCGGTCCCGGGAACCGGGGGGCTTCTCGCCGCCGAGGACGCTCGGACGATATCCTCGGCGATACTCCGGCGAGGTTCGGTCCTGAAAGCCCCCCATCCTTCTCTGCGAAAAACATCGGTTGAGTGTGAACCGGATCCGTTGACGATCGGTTGCGGGCGAACCGCGGGACATCGGGACCTCCCGGTGCGTCCGAAACAAACCATATCACCCGCCGACGATCAAGGTGCGGGGGCACCGGCAACCCGGACACAGGGAACAGCAAGGAAGACCAGCCTATCGTTGTGAGCCGCATCCGCGCGGCTCACTCCTCCGGCGATTCGCCTCGGACGATCACCGGCGGGCGGCATCTCCACGCGTGCGGCACACGTGGTCCTTCTCCGCGCGCATCGGTTCGGGCGGGGGCTCAGGAACCTTCGTCCTGCTTGATCCGGGAGGGGTAGCCGGCGCGTCTGGTCGCCTCGGTCAGGTCGTCGATGGAAGCCGTGTCGGGATCGTAGACGACGGTTACCTCGGGCGGATCGAGCGTAGCCTGCGCCTTGATCACCCCCGGCACCTGCGCCAGGCTTCCCCTGACCGTGATGGGGCAGGTGGCGCAGCGCATGTTCTCCACCGCGAGGATCACTCGCCGCGACCCGACCGTGGCGGCCTTCTCCCGGTCGTTCCCCGCATAGAGGCGGGGCGCGACATAGGGGAAGGCGAGCAGGCCCACGACCAGCACCGTGACGATCCACAAGATCGTCCTGTTGATCCTCTCGGATCGAGGATGCGCACAGTAAGCTCCCGGCTCACACGCCTCGGCCTTCGGCTTTCGGTAAACCTGACGGAAAGCGAACGCCAGGAATGCCACCGTCACGGCCATGAAAATGGGCCGATAAGGCTCCAGGGCGCTCAGGCTCCCTATCCAGGCGCCGCTGATCCCGAGGGCCAGCAGCAGCAGAGGCCCCACACAGCAGACGGAGGCGACACCGGCGGCGATGATCGAGGCGGTGATCCCTGATGGGGGAATCTTGCCGGCCGACTGCCCCTGGGATCTTCGCCTCGTGTCTTTCCTCCGCTTCCTGTTGGCGTGTTCGGTCACCGCCGGCGGGCGCGCGCCGGCGAGGCCGGTCGATCGGCTGGGTTCTCCTCGTTCTCCATGGGGATCTTCGCGTTCGATCCGGCACGATCGGTCCGAGCCACCGACCTCACGGTGCCGGCCGAGCACGGAACCGGCATCCGCGGCGGCAGCCATCGCTTGCTTGACGACACGGTTCACGTCTCCCAGACAGCAGGTTCCCTCCGGGTTCAGCAGCTCGCACCGGCACTCCCCCGCCCTGACCTTCGAGGAGATCCGGTCCATCACCGTGCTGCGGCCGGTCCGCGCGATCTCGTCTCGGATGGACTCCACGCTGTGCCCGAAACAGTAACAGACAGGTCTCGGGGCGTCCTTCTCCTTCAGGCCCACCCTCGTTTTCAGGGCATCCTTGGCGATACAACGTCCCGACGAAGAGAAATACACCACAGGACAATCGGGGTTGGCGCAGAAGGACCAGGCATGATCCTCCAGGCCACTCGCCTGGTCGTCACGGACAAGAGCCCGGACCGTCAGACATCGGACATCCCTTCCTCCGGCCCCGCAGGCGGGACACGCCCGCCTGCCTCTCGCCGCCTTCCGGGAACTCCTCATGGCTTGTCTCTTCCTCCCCGGGTGCCCCGGTGGAGCGTCACCCTCCCGGCACCCAGGGACAATCTACACCTTGAATCCAGGTTCAATGTCAAGTGTGACGGCGTGTCTCGTCGCTGCGTCCGGGGACTATCGCGGGGAACGGGATGTTGCCGACTCTGCGGTGTTGCTCCTGATCGTCGCGAGTCGCTCGGCCAGTGCTTCCGCCCCGATCATTCCGACCACGCGATCGCGTTCCACTCCCTTGCCGTCGAGGATCACCAGCGTCGGCATGGCGGCGATGTGGTAGCTCTTGCCCGCTTCCGGATACCGATCGGCGTCGCGCTCCTCGAGCCCCGACTCGAACTCGC
>JBHHZN010000231.1:0-4173 GCA_046758155.1 Acidobacteriota bacterium
TGCCCCTGTGCACCGACCTTGATGTTCGCGGGCTTGAGATCACGGTGGATGATGCCCTTCCCGTGCGCGGCCTCCAGCGCGGCGATCACTTGAAGCCCGATCGCCGTCGCCTCCTGCACGTCGAAGGCTCCCTCCTGCAGACGTTCTTCCAGCGTCCTCCCCTCGACCAGTTCCAGCACCAGGCACTGTCCGCCTTCATGCTCCACCAGGCCGTAGATCGCCGCGATGTTGGGATGGTTCAGCGACGCCAGCACCTGCGCTTCCCTCTCGAATCGCGCGATGCGATCGGGGTCCTGCGCGACGGCTCCCGTCAGCCGTTTGATCGCCACCTCCCGCTTGAGCTTGAAGTCCTTCGCCCGGTAAACCTCCCCCATCCCCCCTTGGCCCAGGGAACCAACGATCTCGTACGAACCGATCCGGGTGCCTTTCTGAAGGGACATCGCGGGCAGAGAATACCAGATGGGAGGCACCACCCCAAGACGGGATCTCGCCTATACCGCTCGGCCGGCCTCGGAGCCGAAGCCCGTCCGATGACCGGCGGGCATGCCCCGAGTCCCCCAGGTCGCTTGCCGATCGTCGAGAACTTCCCCCGGCGCGGCGTGCCGTGTTACCATTCATTGTGGAAAACGATCGCGGGCGGTTCGAGACGTCGCACGAGAGTCAGGAGTCTCCGGGGCATGCAGACAGGCCGGTTCGACACCATCGACGCCATCGTCCCGCAGGATCGGACGCTGGCGGCCCTCGCGCACCTTTCAGGGCTGGCCGGGTACATCCTCCCCTTGGGCGGGGTGCTCGTGCCGATCATCATCTGGATCATGAAGAGCGATTCCCCGGTCATCTCCGGCATCGCCAAGCAGGCGCTCTTGCTGAACGTGGTCGTGTTCCTCACCATCGTGGTGACGGCCCTGTTGTGGATCACCATCATCCTCATCCCGCTCGTCATCCTGGGATGGGTCGCCCTAGGTCTCGCCGCGATCGTCCTGCCGATCGTCGGAGCCATCAAGGCCTCGTCCGGCATCTACTACAGGTACCCGCTGATCGGCGTCCGGCTGTCGGAGTGATCCCCGCCGTCGGGCATGCGCCCGCCGCGGCGGATCCCAGGAGAGGCGAGAGCAGCCCCGGGATTCTGAACTGTGCGGACGACCCATCCCCGGCCAATTCTGGAATGTGAAGGAGGAAGAATGATGGACCCCATCTACTTGCGAGAAATCGAAGACCACACAGGAAGCGGGCCGTGGGCGGAGATGATCCGCCGGATGAAGGAGTCCGGCGCACCCGTCCCCCAGATCATGCATCTTTTCGCTTACAAGCCCGATCGCACGGCTCACCTGGGCCAGTTCACCCAGGAGGTGATGCGCGGCCCCTCGCCGCTGTCGGCGGGCCTCAGGGAGCTGATCGCCGCTTTCACCTCCCGCACCAGGGAATGTCCTTTCTGAACCGGATCCCACGCCGCGGTCGCGGCGGAGCTGCTGGGAGACCGTGAGCTGGTCGACGCCGTGCTGAAGGATTTTCGCACCGCTCCCATCGACGAGCCACGCAAGGCTCTCTTCGCTTTCATCGAGAAGCTCACACGGGAATCGAACAGGATCCGGCAGGAGGACATCGACACGCTCAAGACGGCGGGCTGGACCGAGGAGGCGATCTACGATGCGGTGACGGTTTGCGCTCTGTTCAATTTCTACACGACCTGGGTGGACGCCACCGGTGTCCGGGAGATGCCGGCGGCAGTCTACGCGATGAGCGGGAAACGCCTGGCGGGCGAAGGCTACATCCCCCCGGGGGAGGATTGAGGCGGGCTCCACGGTCCCGGCGCGGACCGGGAGGCCGGCTTGTCGCCCGGCAGCCGGAGCTCCGGAGGGAAGGACCCTCCTATTTCAGTTTCCTCAGAGCCGCTCTGGCCTGTTTCAACGCGGGGTCCATCCGTACCGCTGATGCGTAAGCCGCGCGGGCGGCCTCGGTCTTCCCCTGTTTCTCGTAGACGTTGCCGAGCCGGAAGCTGGCCCAGGCGTGCGGAGGAACCCGCCTGGAGACCTTTTTCGTCAGGTAGATCCGCAGCGCCTCGGCGGCGCGATCCAGGTTCCGGCCCGACACAGCCCCGATGCGGCCGACCTGGTAGAGAGACCCGATGTCCTCCGGGTCGATCGCCACCGCACGCTCGAACGCCTCGCTCGCCCCGGCGTACTGCTCGCGGCGCGCCAGGAAGTAGCCGAGGTCTCGCCAGACGCGCGGATCGCCCGGTTCTTCCTCCGTGTTGAGCCGGTACTGCTTCTCGGCCTCCGCGAGATCATCTTCCTTCTCGCGGACGGACGCCAGCATCGCGCGGCCTCGTATCTTGTCGCGCTGGGACAAAGCGGCCACCGCCTCCTCGGCCTTGGCGATGCTCCCACCGGCCAGGCCGGGCGCCTCCACGTAGAAAACGATGAGCGCCTCGCGGGCGTCGAGGTTGTTCGGGTCGAGTTCGATTGCCGTCTGAAGATTGCTCCTGATCCTCCTGGCTATCGACAGCTTCCTGAACATGTTCACGTGATCGACCTCGTCCGCGTAGGCCTCCCCGAGCCGGTAGTGATACTCGGAGCTGTTCGGGTCCAGTTCCACGGCCTTCTCGAGCAACTCGATGGCCTCGTCCAGCTTGTCCTGGGCCGCCCTGATGCGGCCCAGGAGGGCCATCGCCCGCGCATCCCGGGGATGCCCGGCCAGGAGCGGCTCCAGGATGGCGGCCGCTTCCTCGAGCTTGCCATCGTCCAGCAAGCGGCCGGCCCGATCGACCGGGTCGGGTGACTGCGCCATCAGGGCCACCGGGAAGGCGCAGAGGGCCAGGACCGCCGGCACCCATCGCGTGGCACGGCCCACGCGCGAACGGACCGTCATCGGGTGCATGCGTGCCTCCAGATCATGGACAGATGGTTGGATCGGGTGCGGGCCGGGATGAACTCATCGTATCACGCCGTGGGGATCGGCAACCGGCAAGGGACCATGGGCCGCCCCTGCAGCGGCCCGCGCAGGCGGCGAGGACGACCGAGCATAATCTGATGCTTTAGATCAGGTTTATTAATTCCTGTAGACAAAGGATATTTGCTTCGCGACACAGCGGGCCTCATCTTGTGTTGTTTGGGAGGTCCTCGGGATGAAGAAGCTTCTCTTTCTGGCGACGCTCATCGCTGCCGGTATCCTCGGCTACAACTATTTCGTTCATGTGACTCCCGCCTCGGCGGAGGAGAGAGCGCTGGCCGAGCTGGAGCATCAGTTCGACTCGGCGAACTCGGCGATGATGCAGGCGGGCCGCACCGCAGGGGTGAGCGGCATCGACACCACGGCCGACATCGAGGCGGCCCGCTCCAGCGTCCGTCGCGTGGAGAACAAACTGAAGCAGTTGACCGGGCGTCTTGAGTCCGCGTCCGCGCGCGCGCGAGCCGAGCGTCTCGAACGCAGGATCCAGGAGTTCCGGCGCAAGGTCGACTGACGCGGTCTCGTCCTTTTCACCGCATCGTTCGTGATCCCGATCCGGGCCGCGTGTGCCTTGCTGCCCGACACGCGCGCGAACGGATCCTTGCACCATCGCCTGGTGCGCCGGGCAAGTCACACCGGAAGGTGATACACTTCCAACCGACAGAGGTTTGACCAAAAACAATGAAGAGGAAGTGCTCGTGGTGCGGTGACTCCCGCCGGTGTCCCGTTTGCCGGGGGAAGGGTACGCAGGTGCGTGTCGTGGTCACGAGGATCGGACGCAGGAAGGAGCAACCGGTCGCCTGCCGATCCTGTCAAGGTTCGGGCGTCTGCCCGATGTGCGGGGAATTGGAAACACCACGAACAGGAGAGAACGAAAGCTAGCAGCCCGAGATCCTCGCACGTGTCGAGAAGGCCCGGACGCCATGCACGGCCTGAAAGCGTCGTGGGCTCACCCCAGGCCAGGTTCCAGTCCGCAGTTCCCGGAGGCCCGGCGACAGCCGATCGATCCCCCCGTCCCACCGCCCGCGCGCGTGAGCGGTCACATCCACCAGGCGGCTCGGTCTGCGGCGATCCGCCCTTCCCCATTCTTCGCGCCATCGCACGGCATCGAGATCCTGCCGATCGATACTTGACAGAAAAGTATGGATTAAATTAGGGTGCAGACAAGAATCATGGACAACGGCCGCGCTGCGCAGGGGCTCTCGGCCAACAACGCGGTTCGTTCCC
>JBHHZN010000232.1:0-4170 GCA_046758155.1 Acidobacteriota bacterium
TTCCAGCCGGTTATCCCTTCGGCCTGGTCGCCGGGAAGGGAATGTCGAGGTACTTGCAAACCCGGGGGCATTCCGCGATGGCATCCATCAGGCCGGGCGTGACACGGCTCGGGTAGGCATAGAGAACGCGGATCCAGCGCAGCCCTTCGACCGCGTCGAGGGCGCGCAGGAGACTGGGCAAGCCCCCCGGCTCGGAGATGTCCGTTCCGTACGACGTCGAGTCCTGAGCTATCAGGTTCAATTCCCTGACGCCGGCGTGCGCGAGAACCTGGGCTTCCGCCACGAGCGAGGCGATGGGGCGGGATCGAAAGCGACCGCGGATGGCGGGGATGATGCAGAAGGTGCAGGGGTTGTCACATCCCTCGGCGATCTTGAGGTAGGTCGAGCTTCCCCCCGTCGCCAGGATCCTCCCGGAGCCTTCCCGGGGCAGGTAATGCGCCGGGCCGAGGTCGGGCCTGAAGTCGTCGTCGCTCAGATCGCAAGCCTGGGCGATCCGCTCCACGTCGTTCAGGCCGAGAAAACGATCGACCTCGGGCAGCCGGGAGCGCATCTCATCGGCGAATCGCTGAACCATGCAGCCGGCGACAACGAGCCGGCGCAGGCGTCCGCCGTGCTTGAGTCGCGCCATCTCCCGGATGGTCTCGTATCCTTCGGCCTTGGCCGCCTGCAGGAATCCGCATGTGTTCACGACCACCACATCGGCCTGCCGAGGATCCAGGATGATATGAAAGCCACGCCGCCGGAGTTGGCCGAGCATGACCTCGGAGTCGACGAGGTTCTTGGCACACCCGAGGGAAACGAGTCCGACCGTGATCATGAGGGGTCATTCTACTGTGACGAGCTGCAAATGTCTCGGCACGCGCTGTCCCCCACCCCCCGGGGCCGGCAACCCCGGGGTGGGCCATCGGTGCGGCGCACGATGCCCCGGGCAAAGCGTGGGATCGTGGTGCCCCCGGGCTCGGCGGGCCGGCCGCATGGCGCGGATCCGGGAAGAGGCTCGCGGACAATCAGAGCGGGGCCTGGGGCTGCCGCGCGCCGTCCAGGCCTTCAGCCATGCCCTTGCGCGCGGACACGGGCCGCTTACGCCTGGGGGAACGCAGATCCAGGATCCCCATGGGCCAGGTGTTGCCGCCGATCTCCTCGCACGCCTGCAACAGGGCTTGGGTCGGATTCACGAGGAGCTTGAGGTGGCTGGAAGCCTTCAGCATCGCCAGATCGCCGACACCGTTACCGACGGAGATGCTCGGGACGGCCCGGAAACGCCGCAGGATCGCCTGGATCTTCCCCGTGCCGTAAGGTACCGGCTCGATGACCCCGTCGGTGAGAACCGAGTCCACCACGGCCACCCGTCCGGCGATGACGTCCTCGGGGGTCATACCGATCGACTCGACTGCGGCCTCGACGACCCAGTGCGGGGAGGCCGACACCACGATGACGCGGAAGCCTTGTTGCCGAAGTTGCCCGATCAGCTCGGCCGCGCGGCCCCCGGCGACGCTGCGCATCTCCGCGACGCCCGTGACGGTGGCGCGAGCGTGGGAACGAACCTGGTCTTCGCGCAGCCCCGTGAGTCCCTCGAGCATGACGCGAACCATCAGCGGCTCGGGGCAGCGGCCCGCTCGACGGAGACCATCGAGCGTCCGGTAGTTGTCATAGGGGTTCTGGCACGGCTCGAGGCCCAGGGCCCTGGCGGCCCTTGCCAGCGGTCGTTGGGCGTTCTCATGCAGCAGGCGCCGGGAGACGAGCCGCCGCCAGAACCGATGGGCGAGATCGCAGTCCCAGAGGGTCCCATCGGTGTCGAAGGCGGCTATCTGCGGCTGCCGGGGCCGCAACCACCTCCCTTGCCATGCCAGGTGCAGGCAACGCTCCACGACCTCGCTGTAGGCCGCGTTGGGGATGCTCATCGTTCAATTCCCCCGTCTGTGCCGGAGGTGTGCAGGCCGATGGGGCGCCCCGTCAGGGGTAGATCCGACTCATCGTGCGCGGGTACGGGATGGCCTCGCGCAGATGACGAATTCCGCATATCCAGGTCACGGCGCGCTCGATCCCCATGCCGAATCCGGCATGCGGGACCGTACCGTACCGGCGGATCTCCAGGTACCACTGGAAGGCTGCCTCCGGCAGCCCGTGCTCCCGGATACGCCGCAACAGTGTATCATGATCGTGGATCCTTTGGCTGCCTCCGATGATCTCGCCGTATCCCTCCGGGGCCAGCATGTCCACACAGAGCGCCTTGTCGGGAGCGCCCGGGTCCGGTTGCATGTAAAACGCCTTCGTTGCGGCCGGATAGTGGGTCACCATCAACGGGCTTTCATGGATCTCCGAGAGGATGGTCTCGTCGGTGGCTCCCAGGTCGCTGCCGTACTGGAAGTCGACCCCCTTCTCGCCGAGCGCGGCAACCGCCTCGTCGTAGGTCATCCGCGGGAAAGGACGGGAAACGGCCTCCAGCTTCGTCACATCCCGCTCGAGGACCTTCAGCTCTTCGCGGCGGCGATCGAGGACCCTCGCGAGAAGGTATACGATGAATTCCTCGGCAAGTTCCAGCAGCCCGGGTAGTTCCAGAAAGGCGACCTCCGGCTCGACCATCCAGAACTCGGTCAGATGGCGGCGTGTCTTGGATTTCTCCGCTCTGAAGGTCGGGCCGAAACAGTAAACCTTGCCGAAGGCCATGCAGGCCGGCTCGAGGTACAGTTGCCCTGATTGTGTGAGGTAGGCCTTCTGGCCGAAGTAGTCGGTCTCGAACAGCGTGGTCGTGCCTTCACAAGCGGCGGGAGTGAAGATGGGCGAGTCGATCAGGACGAAGTCCCGTTCGTGGAAGAAGTCCCGGATCCCCTGGCAGACCTCGTCGCGAATCTTCAAGATGGCGTTCGGCCGAGAGGAACGCAGCCAGAGATGCCGGTGGTCCATCAGGAAGTCAACGCCGTGCTCCTTGGGTGAGATCGGGTACTCGGCGGCGATGTGATACGGCGTCAGTGCGGTGACGTCGATTTCAAATCCGCCCGGCGCACGTGGTTCACGCCGGACCCTGCCAGTCATCGAGAAGGAGGATTCCAGCGTCAGGGAACCGGCTGTCGCGAAGACATCCGCGGGCACCTGGCGCGCCACGACGACCCCCTGGGCGTAACCCGAGCCGTCCCGCATCACCAGGAATCGGATCTTGCCGATATCTCTCTTGTGGTAGAGCCACCCGCGCAGGTGGACTTGCCGGCCCTCGTGCTGATCCAGATCGGCGATCGGGACGAAGGGCGGCTTCATGTCCCGGATTCTTCCTCCTTGCCGGACGCCGCCTTCGCCTCTTTGATGATCTTCTCCTGCAGGTGCACGGGTACTGGCTCGTATTGGGCGAGCTCCATGTGGTATTCGCCCCGGCCGCCGGTGATCGAGTTGAGCGTCGCCGAGTAGTTCAGCATCTCCGACATCGGCACCTGCGCCTTGATGATGCTGTTGCCACCCTGGGAGTCCATCCCCAGGACCCGCGCTCGACGGCTGTTGAGATCTCCCAGCGTGTCGCCGTAGCATTCCTCCGGGACGATCACTTCGACGTGCATGTGCGGTTCGAGCAGCGTCGGTCCGGCACTGAGAAACGCCTTCTTGAAGGCCTCGCGTCCGGCGATCTGGAAGGCGATATCCTTGCTGTCGACCGGATGGGTCTTGCCATCGACGAGCCGCACGCGCACATGGACAACGGGGTGTCCCGCGATGACACCCTCGGCCATCTTGGCCTGGATCCCTTTGTCCACGCTCGGGCGGTACGTCTGGTCGATGACACCTCCGACGATCTTGTCGACGAACTCGTAGTCACCTTCCTTGTAGGGTTCCAGATCGATGAACACGCGGGCATACTGACCGGAGCCGCCGGTTTGTTTCTTGTGAGTGTACTCGACGTACTTGACGGCCTTGGTGATGGTCTCCCGGTAGGGGATCTTGGGCGGCTTGAGAGTGCACTCGATTCCCTGCCGCTTCAGCCTGGCGACGGCCACCTCGACATGGGCCTGTCCTGAACCGGAGATCAGCAGTTGCTTTGTCTGGCGATCGCGGCTCACGCGCAGCATCGGGTCGGTCTCTTGCAGTTTTTGCAAGCCGGCGGACATCTTCTCCTCGTCGCCGCGAGTCTTGGGCTCGATGGCCCAGGAGATCACCGGCTCGGGAAACTCGACTTTCGGATACCTGATG
>JBHHZN010000233.1:0-4157 GCA_046758155.1 Acidobacteriota bacterium
ATCGAGGAGACCTTGCGCCACACCCCTGGGGTGCAGGATGTGGCGGTGAGTTTCGTCCAGCGGGAGGCCCAGGTTGCGTTCGATCCCAAACAGACCGGTCCTCGCCGTCTCTTGCGTCGGGTTCGGCGCCTTGGCTACCGGGCCTGGTTGCCCGGCGATCCTCCGTACGATGAGGAGGAGGGGCTTCTTAACCGACTACTCATCGGCGGTGTCCTGGCAATGCACGTCATGCTCATCAGCCTGATGCTCTACGCCCGGGAGTGGCTGGGGTGGGCCTCGCCGGACACGGCCTGGCTGGCCCACTTTTTCCAGATCATGCTGCTGGTGGATTCTTTTTTCGCCTCCCTGCTTCCGGAAGGAAGCGTCGCGGCGTTGTACTACTCGGGTCGGGTCAACGAGCTGGCGCTGGGCGCGTTCGCGATCAGCATCTCGACCGTCATCCTGCCCGCGCTCTCACGCCACGCCGCGGCAGGCCGGATCAACGAGCTTCGCGAGACGCTGCTCTACGGCCTGCGGATCGTGGCGTTCGTGTCGCTTCCTTCCGCCGTGGGGTTGATAGTGCTGCGCGAACGGATCATCAGCGTTCTTTTTCAGCATGGCAGGTTCACCCTGCGCGACACGCAGTTCACGGCTCATGCCCTGCTGTATTACGCGATCGGATTGTTTTCGTTCGGAGCCGTGAAGGTTCTCGCGCCCGCCTTTTACTCGCAGAAGGACACCCGCACACCTGCGGTCATCGCCGGCTGGACACTGGGGATCCATATCGGCGTCGTCTTCGTTCTCAGCCGCCTGATGGCCCATGCCGGGATCGCCCTCGCCGATTCCCTGTCGGCCACCCTGAACATGACTCTGCTGATGGGGGTGTTCGCGAGGCGGCATGGCCTGTCCTGGGTCAGGGGACTGTTGCTGTCGGCCAGCAGGCTCCTTCTGGCGGCCGGCTTGATGGGGGCGGCGACCATCCCCATGATACGATGGATGGATGGGCTCGTGGGGGATCGGCCGTTGGGAAGCATCTTCTCGCTCGTGGTGACCATCGCCGGGTCGGCATCGCTGTACTTGCTTTTGTGCCGCCTGCTGGGAAGTCGAGAATTGAGCGCCTTGTCGGCGGTGCTGCCGCATGGCCGGTCCAAGTCGTGAGCAAGGCGAGCTGAGGGCCATGAAGGTCGTGATCCAGCGGGTCCTGCGAGCCGGCGTTCGCATCGACCAAACGGTGCACGCGAGCATTGGAGAGGGGCTCGTCGTTCTTGTCGGCGTCGAGAAGGGGGACGATGAGAACACGGCCACCGCGGCGGCGGAGAAGATCGCGGATCTCAGGATCTTCGCCAAGCATCGCGGGAAGGATGACAGGATGGGGCGGTCGGTGCTCGACGTGGGAGGCGAGATCCTCGTGATTTCCGAGTTCACTCTCGCCGGGTCACTGCGCCGTGGACACAGGCCCAGTTTCGACGGTGCCGCGCCCGCGCCGGCGGCGGAGGCGATCTACCGGCGAGTGGCGGAGGTCCTGCATGAGCGGGGTATCCCCGTCCGGACGGGTGTTTTCGGGGCCATGATGCAGGTCGAGCTGGTCAACGACGGCCCGGTGACCTTCGTGCTGGAGACCGGACGGTGACGGATCGGGCGAAAGGCTTCATCGATATCCCGGCCGCCGTGTCGCGGTTTCTTGACTACATCCGTGTGGAGCGAGGTCTCTCCCCCAACACGATCGCGGCCTATCGAGCCGATCTCGACATCTTCCAGCGATGGGCCGCACGCCATCGTGTCCGATCCCCGGCCAGGGTATCCCGTTCCCGGATCCTCGAATTCCGGCGCGCGCTCAGCCTAGGAGAGCAGAAGGCCCCGGCCGGCGAGCGTGGCAGGTATCGAGCCGCCCGCCTCAGGAGATCGCCGAGGTCGGTACGCCGTGCGCAGGCCACGCTGCGATCGTTTTTCCGGTACTTGGGCTCGGAGGGGATCATTCGAGAGAATCCGACCGATGGAATCGACACGCTGAAAGTCGAGAGGCGCTTGCCGAGGTCGCTCGGCCCGGAGGAGGTCGAGAAGCTCATCGGGATCCCCGACCGCAAGGCTCCTCTCGGCCTGCGCGATGCGGCCATGATCGAGGTCCTCTATGCCACCGGCATGCGCGTCTCCGAGTTGCTCGCGCTCGAACCCGAGAACCTGAACCTCGAGATCGGCTACCTCGTTTGCAAGGGAAAGGGTTCCAAGGAACGCATCGTCCCGATCGGCAAGGGCGCCGCCCACTGCATCCGAGCGTATCTCGAGAGAGGCCGGCCGATGATACTGCGGAACCACAAGGGCGGACGACGCTCCGACGGCCACGACCTGTTCGTGACCAGGCGGGGCGGCCGGCTGACCCGTCAGGCGTTCTGGAAGAACCTGAAACGTTATGGCCTGCAGGCCGGTATCGATCGATCGCGGCTGAGTCCACACGTGATCAGGCACAGCTTTGCGACGCATCTGCTCGAGCACGGCGCGGACTTGCGCTCGGTGCAGAAAATGCTCGGGCATGCGGATATCTCGACGACCCAGATCTACACACACGTCACCCGCGAGCGACTCAGGAAGATCTACCGGCAGTTCCATCCCCGGAGTTGACAAGCCGGGCCTCATAGAGGAAGCGTCGCATGATCCGCCGACGGACCGTTCTCCGCGCCGCCGATCTGATGGAACCGTTGCGCGCCGTGGTTGGTGCGACACAGCGTCTGGTGGATGTCGCCGACAGGCTGGACCGACATGCCACGCCGGTGGCGCCCGTAGTCTCCTGCGGGCGGGCGATGGGACTGGTCTCGCGGGCACGTGTCGCGGATGCCGTCCGTCTCGGACTGGGCGAGCTCACGGTGGGGGAGATCACGTGCGGGGGAGCGCCGGCGGTGGGACCGGCGGACAGCCTCGAGACGATCGCCGCGCGTTGCCGTGGGATCGCCCCCGGCCTCGTCGTGGCGACACGCGGGGGCATCATCCGGGGAGTCATCAGCCGCTCCCGCCTCGAAGAGGCCCTCCATCGCGGGCGTCGTCGCGTCACCGTTCCAGCTCACGCGCGCGCGCGGCAGCGTTTGCGGTCCCACCTACCGGCACACACCATTTTGATCCTGGGACGGGTCGGCCGCCTGGCCAAGACGCTGCGATCTCCCGTCTACCTGGTCGGAGGCGTGGTCAGAGATGCCCTGCTCGGCCATGAATCGAACGATCTCGACGTGGTCGTGGAAGGCGATGGCCTGGCATTCGCCCGTCGGCTGGCGCGTGCCTGCGGCGCTCGACTGAAGCGACACGCGATGTTCGGCACGGCGTCGGTGGAAATTGAGAGAGGACGCCATTGCGATGTGGCCACCGCCCGCCGGGAAACGTACGCGCGGCCGGGCGCTCTTCCGGATGTCGCCCCCGCGAGCATGCTCGAGGATCTGTTCCGCAGGGACGTGACCATCAACAGCATCGCGATCCGTCTCGATGGCGCATCTCTCGGACAGGTTCGAGATGACCTGGGCGGCTTGCGCGACCTCAGCGGCCGCCGCCTGCGGGTCCACCACATTTTGAGCATGGTCGAAGATCCGACGCGTGCCTTCCGTGTCGCTCGCTTTTCTGCGAGACTCGGTTTCGATCTCACCGAGGAGACCCGCCGGAGCATCAAACTGGCTCATCGATCAGCGGCGTTCGAGGGCTTGACAGGCGAGAGACTCTACCGTGAGTTCTCCTATGTGGGGGAGGAAGCGGATCCGACCCTCGCACTGGGGGCGATGGCAAGGCTCGATCTGCTGCGCGTTCTGGAGCCCGGCTTGCGGTTTGACGCGAGACGCCGTGGTCAGTTCCAGCGCCTCGTGAACGGATTGCGCCGGGGCCCCCTGAGGAATCTGCGCGAACTTTCACCGCCGGGTTTCCTGTTCCTGGTGCTCTTGAGCGAGGGGAGCGCACCATCCCGGCGGATAGGGTTGTCCCGCAGGCTTCGGCTTCAGGGGCGCTACAGCGAGCGCTTGGTCGGATTCAGCCGACCGCTCACGCGGCTCATCGAGGGGCTCGCGCGCGGGCCCAAACCAAGCCGCATGGCGCGCTTGTGCGAATCGGTCCCGGAGGATGTGCTGGCTATCGCATGGAGCGTCGCGGAACCGGCGGTCCGCCACCGCATCGATCGCTACCTGCTCCGGCTTCGCTCCGTCCGCGCCGGC
>JBHHZN010000234.1:0-4124 GCA_046758155.1 Acidobacteriota bacterium
TGCGGGCGGTGAGGCGTGGGAGGGATCCCTCGATGTCCCGGCGTCGGCCGTGGAGTCTGTCGTCGATGTCCGGCGAGGTTCTTCCATGAGATCGGATGGTTCCGGGCAGACCATTCGCTCAAGCTACATCATCCACCGTGAGACCGGAAGGGGTGGGGGTGATCGGCTCTCGCGGCGACGGTCCTTCGCCCCGGGTCGCTCTCGCGGCGACGAATCCGTCCGCTCGCGAGGCGTCTCTGCGGTCGTCTCGGTCTTTGCTGGAACTCCGCTCTTTTGCTCGCGCCCGGCGCCACCGCGCCGGAGCGCGGGGCAGGGCGGACCGTTCTAGCGGGTCCAGGTGCGGGACCACAGGGGCTCGCCGTTCTTGGTTCGCAGCGACACCGTCACATTCCCTCTGGTGATCTGCCGCGGCTTGAGCACCTGACGTCCCCCGCAAGGCCCGACCGATCCGGTGATCTCCAAGATGTCGCCCTTCGCGATGCTGAACCCCAGTTTCTTGAGCCAGCTTGCCGGTCCCACGTGGGCGACGTACGTCTTGTCCCCGGTCGCGATCCTCAGCTCGACTCCCTTCTGCCCCTTCGGGCAGTCGATCGTCCTCACACTCTGGACGCTCCCGTCGACCTTGATCTTCCTGGCCGCATCGTACTGCCGTGGGCCTGTTCTCGCGCTCTGGGCGATGGAAGCCGTGACGGCGGTCAGGGCCGCAATGGCCAGAACATGCGCCGATACCCGTGTCTTCGAGAGTTTCATGGCCACCTCCTGCGAAAAACTCCATGAAGACGTTTTTACACAAGCTGACTGCAACGAACATGCCAAGCGTGTCTCCTGGCTTCCTGATCGCCGTGGCCGGCAGGGAGATCGGTGACCATGGGCGGCATCGGGATCCTGGCAGGCCGATCCGCCGGGCAGGCGCGCGGGCGGGGGCTGAGAGCGGTGGGGCCGCAGTGGTCGGTCGCGGGCCGGACCGTCCACGGCGTCCCGGCGTGCCGCCAGCCGGTGGATCTCTTGTTCGAGGCGCGCGAGAACTGGCTCTCATCGCCCATGGTGGGCGAGATCGCGCAGCGATGTAGCGCGCCTCGGTGGGAAAGCGGCGCACGAGGTCTCCCACCATCCCATCATCCTCAACGAGCAGGATTCTGCCGCGGACCGCTGCTCCGAGACGGGCCGGCGCTGGCGAGATAGATCTTGAACGTCGTGTCGTGGCCCGGTTCGCTATAGCTCCGGATGCTGCCGCCGCTTTACTTGACGATCCCGCGCGCGGTTCGATGACGGCTCGCCGGGATCCGGGGCATGCCTTTCGACGCGATCCGCCCGGCGGTCGAGCGACCAGCGTTCGCCGGAGGACGGTTCACGACAGGCGCCTGACTTGCTCGACGAGGTGGACCTTGACGTAGCGCCAGGGCCGGCGGTGAGGGGGTGGCAGCGCCGCGTCCTCGCCCGGGTTCGGTCACGGTTGGACCGTGTTGAGCCCCACGAAGGTCCCGCCGTTGTCGTGGCACAGGGCGCGCATCAGGGTCGCGAAGCGCACGCCCGTCAGCTCCGAGGCGCCCGGGACGCTGAAGACCACCGGGAAACCGATGGCATGGATCCGCACGCGGCGGTGCCCCTCGGCGTCTCTCGGGTTGATACGGGCCACGGTCTTCATCACCTTGTCGATGCTCGAACCGGTGAACTCGTCGCCGAAGACGTAGATGCTGATCTTCTTGTCCTGCCTGGCGAACTGCTCGATCGCCCGGGTGATCCCCTCCACGGGGCTGCTGTTGCTGAACGCCTTCCACGAGCGCATGCGCTCGAGGATCGCCCTGCGCCGGGCGGGAGTGTCCGGGATCCACTTCCCCTTGTAATGGGAGAACATCGCCTGGCCCATGTCGTTCATCACCTGGATCCCCCTGACCTGGGGGTAGATGTCGAGGGTCTGTGCCATTTTTTTCCGGGCCAGCGACCAGGCGAAGCGGGACATGCTGCCCGAGGTATCGATGATGAAGATGATGTACTCGCTGTCGATGGGGATGCCACCGACGATGTTATCGGGTGGGGGGCGTTTCTGGCTGCGCTCCTGCAGGCGCCGCATCTCGTCGGTCAGCGTCTGCTGGGCGGCCAGCAGGCGGCCCTCGATGATGTCCTGCACCTGCGACAGCTCCTGGCTCGCCGCGAATTCCCCCTGGATGCGCGACAGGTCGCCGCGCAGGCGGGCGATCCTCTTCCTTTCCTCCGAGATCTGTTCCCGCCGGGTGGTCAGCTTGCGATCTAGGATGGTCGTCTCGCCCTGCATGTCGTGCAACTCCTGCTGCAGCTCGGCCACCTGGCCGTCCAGATCCTGCACGGCGAGCTCGAGAGCCTGCGGCTCTCCGATCTTGCTGAGAACCAGCAACAGGATGATCGCGCCGAACCCGCAGGTGATGCTGTCGAGAAAGGACAGGTTGAAGGCATCGCCTTCGTGGCGTCGCCTGCGACTCATGGCCAGTCCTCCGCCGGGCTCAGGAACGAGCCTCCGGTCCTGATCGCCAGTTTCCAGAAGGAGCTGGCGGCCATCGGATCCCCTTCCATCGGGAAGAGGATCACGTTGATCGGGAGGCGCCGGTGAAACGATGCGATCGCCCGTTTGAAGTACTTCAGGCGTTGCTTGGCGGAGACGGTCCGGCTTCGCGGTGGCGTTTCCCCCCTGCGTCGGCAACGAGTCGGTCAGCAGGATGAGATTGTCGGGCGTTTCGGGCATCGCCTGAACGGCGGCCAGGCCGTTGATGAGGCTGGTTCCGCCACCAGGGACGACCTGACGCAGGCGCGCGACGGCTTCGTCCAGGACCTTCCGGTCGCCCCCGTCGAGCCACTGGCCTCCGGTGCCCGGGATCACGGGGGCGGCGCTCGCGTTGAACGTGTAGATCTGGAACTTGCTCTCGCGAGGGATCTGGGCCATCAGCCAGTCCACCGTCCTGACGGCGCGTTGCCACTTGCCGGCGCGGATCTTGACGGTGTTGGCCATGTTGCGCCGGCGGATGATGTTGACGAGCTTCTCGCCCAGCATGCTGGCCGACGTGTCCACCAGGATGAAGACGCGGCGGCCACCCACCCTGAGGCCGGTGAGGTATTGCCGGTTGCCGTCACCGACGAAGCTGCGCAGGCGATCGCCGGGCGTCTCCTCGCTGGGAGCCGACGCCGACAGACGACGGGCGTCCTCCTCCAGTGACTTGAGATCGGCCTGGAGCCGGTTGACGTGTTCCCTCTGAGCGAGCGTCGTCTGGTCGTACGTCGCCAGCTCCGTCTTGATCTTTCGCACGCGTTCCAGCAGCCGTGAGGAGAGACCCCGGGCCATCGCGTGCTGCTGGTCCAGTTCGCGCAGGGAGTTCTTCAGTGTGACCAGGTTCTGGTGGCCCGCGATCACCTGGTCCTCGAGCTGATCGACCTCCGACCGTCGGTCGGACGTGATCGTGTCCGCGCGGCCCTGCATGCTGGCGTTGATGATCATGAAGAAGAGGATAACTGCGCCGAACCCGCAGGTCATGGCGTCGAGGAGGGACAGTCCGATGGGGCTAATCCGACGCCGCGCCATGCTCGTTTCTCAAGGTGATGATCTGCAGCTCGACGGCCGGGCTGCCCAGCCGCAGGCGGTCGCCCACCGCCAGCTCCACGCGCCCCTCGATCCGGCGTCCGTTGAGAAACAGGCCGTGCGAGGGGCGGCTCTCGACGAACGTCCGGCCATCGCGTCGATACAGGCTGCAATGAAGCGCGGCGACGCCGCCGGCGGAGTTGCCCAGCTCGATCCGGTAGGAGCCTTCCGGAGGAGCGCTTCCCAGCAGGAGGGGCTCGCCCCCGAGCGGATAGGCCAGACCGGCGTGCACCAGATGGGTGGGGGCGGGTGAGGCGGTGCGCGCGGGAGGCGACGACTCGAGCGTCTCAGAGTCTGTGCCACGCGGCGCCGTCGAGCTCGGCGCCGCGGAGGGCAGGCGCATGACGAAGCGGAGAGCTTCTCCCGGCGACCGGACGGCGTCGTGATGCCGGCGGGCCCCGCGGGCGGCGGCCTCGGCCGGTAGCGTGATGATCTCGGCGGGGCCGGTTTCCGCGAGACGCTCCGCCAGACCCGGAAGGGCGGCGACCCGCGAGGACAGCAGCAGCGTGACCGGCTCCCC
>JBHHZN010000235.1:0-4121 GCA_046758155.1 Acidobacteriota bacterium
CGAGCATCGTCGCCAGTTGCGCGTCCAGCTGTGCCGCCCCCACGAGGCCCACGAGGGAAGCCCGCCTTTGGCCGCCGGGGTCCAGCAGGAACGTCACCGGGACGGCCTCCACGTTGTACTGGTGCGCCAGCGCCAGGTGCCGATCGATATCCACCATGACCCAGACGAGGTCATCGGCATGCCGGGCGATGACAGGATCCGTGAACGTGGTTTTTTCCATCCGCTGGCAGTTCGGGCACCAGACAGCGATGAACACGAGGACGACGGGCTTGCCCGCAGAAGCGGCCTGCTCGAGCGCCTGATCCAGATCGTCGGTGAAGGGCAGGATGCTGCGTCCCGCCGGCACGTTGCGCGCCGTCGCCGAGAGCATCAACACGACGCACGACAGCAGCTTGATGGCCCGTCCGACCAACCTGTCATCCTCCGCGGCCCCTTCGCCTGCATCGTGATCAGCCAAGCCCATGGACGCCTGGGTCGAGAGGGATCACGCTGCCTCGTTCCCGCTCCGTCCGGATGTTCGAGCATCTCGCCGTGGAACACGATGGAGGATCCCCGCCCGCCCTGTAAGACAATCTGCTCGCTCGAGCGCCGTGCCGCAACCGCCCGAGATAACACGACTCGGAGGGATCATCGCGCGTGCGGGAGCCTCCGAGGCATCTGGCCGGCGATCAGCGATCTCGGGCGGGATGCCCAGCCGGCGCAAAGCGCTCGGCGAGAAACGTCGCGCCGCGGCCGGCAACCGGCGATCCATGGCACAGAAGGTCGCCTGTCCCCGCTTTTCGCGAACGCGGGAGGCGCCGGCCGGCGCCGTAGCGATCCCGCGGCTGCACGCGATGAGCCGGGCAGGATATGATCGCGGCCATGCCGTCGAGCCGCCTTACCGATCGCCCCTGGGCCTGGGTCCTCGCGGCGGCCATCCTGCTCGCGTTCGGCCTGGGCCGGATGGCCCTGCTGGATCCCGACGAATGCCGGTACGCCGGCGCCGCCCGGCAGATGCTCGCAACCGGCGATCTCATCGTGCCGATGTTCAACGGCACGCCCCGGCTGAACAAACCCCCCCTGATCTACTGGCTCGAGGCCGCATCGATCGGTCTTCTCGGCCCGACCGAGACGGCCGCGCGCCTGCCCTCCTTGCTGGCCGCGGTCCTGACGCTGGGCCTTCTGGTCTGGTGGACCACCCGCCAATCGGGAACGCTCAACCGCGGGGCCGCGGTCGCGTTGCTGGCAACGACTCCCCTCGTCTTCGCCGTCGCCCGGCTCGCCATCACCGACATGGTGCTGCTGTGTTGTCTGACCTCGACGATCCTCCTCTGGCATGAAGCGTGTCATGAGGCCAACCTTTTCGACCGGCGGCGACTCGCGATGGCCGCTTCCCTCAGCTGCGGCCTGGCGGTGCTGGCCAAGGGCCCGGTGGGATTCCTGCTGCCGTCGGCCGTCATCGGGGCCTCGGCGCTGCTCATCCGGAAGCCTCGCATGGTCACCCCGCGCGGACTTCTCGCGGCCGCCTGCGGGATCGCGCTCGTGACGGGACCCTGGCTGGCCGGACTCGCCGCACGCACGGGGGCCGCGGGCATCCTCGGCCTCCTCCGGCACGAGGTCGTGGGACGCGCCATCGCGGGTCTCGATCATCCGCGGCCCTGGTACTATCTCCTCGTCACGTTCTGGCCGCTTTTCTTTCCCCTGTCGGTGGCGGCCCCGTTTCTCATCCACGGGGCTCTGAAGCCCGGCCGCGAGCGGGACCCCGTCGCCGTTTTTCTCGCCGTCTGGGTCGTGGTCGTGCTGGCCGCGTTCAGCCTGGTGACCGAAAAAAACGACGCCTACCTGCTACCCGCCGCTCCGGCGTTGGCCTTGCTGGCCGCCCGCAAGCTGCCGCGCCGCCTCGCCATGGGCGCTTCGGCGATGATGGCGGGCGTCCTGGTGATCCTGGTCCTGTTCGCCTCCGGCGCGATCTCCTCGACCCGCAGCCTCCGGCAGGTGGTGACCACGGCTGGCCTGAACCAGCGCGGCGCGTACCGCCTCGTGGGATACAAGATCCGCAGGCCCAGTCTGGTCTACTACTCGGGACGTCCTGCGCTGTGGGTACGCAGCCGGCGCAGCCTGCAGGAGACGCTGGCCGCGATCGGCCCCGGCGAGGGGGTGGCCGTCGTGATGACGGAGGCGCGGTTCACCAGGAACGGACCGGAGCTGATCGCGCTCCTGCAGGGCTTCGACATCATCGGGGAGGAGGGGGGATACCTGGTGCTATTCCGCGAGGGCCCGCCGCCGGGCTGAGACGTTCGGTATCAGCCGCCGGGAGGGTCGCTCGTCAGGTGCGTTCGCACCTCCCAGAGCTCCGGGAAACACCTCTTGGCAAGCGTCGTCGTCAGGTAGCTGACCCCCTCGCTGCCGCCGGTCCCCCTCTTCCGCCCGATCATCCGCTCGACCATGCGCACGTGATGATACCGCCAGAGCAGGAAGTTCTCATCGTATTCGATCATCGCTTCACAAAGCTGGTACAGGTCGTCGTGGTCTTCCTGCTCGCCGTAGATCTTTTTCAGGGCATCGAGCCGCGCGGCCGTCATCTGCGGGCTCTTCCCCACCGGCATCTCGAATCCTCTGGCACGCAGCAGATCGTCGAACACATCGTACAGGCTCGGCTCGGCCAGCCTGCGCTCGAGCACGGTCACGGTCGTCGCATCGCGCGAGACCGCCCCGATGCAGGAGGGATCCTTCATGCCGGAAACGAATTCCAGCTCCCGGAACTGGCTGGACTGGAACCCACTGGCCGGATTCAACAGATCGCGAAACTTATTGAAGTCACTCGGCGTCATCGTCTCGAGCACGGGGATCTGCTGGAGCAGAACGCGCTGGATCTCGATGAGCCGGCGGTACAGGCGGGTGGCCAGGCGCACCCGGCCGGAACTCACCGCGGCGATGATGGCCTCGGCCTCGTGGAGCATCTCCCGGAACCACAGCTCGTAGACCTGGTGGATGATGATGAAAAGCATCTCATCGTGATGATCCGAGAGGCGTTGCTGGAGTTTCAGCAGCTCGGGAACCCTGAGGTACTCGTTGTAGCTGGAGGCATGCCGCGTCATGGACCGGCACCGGAGGAGGGGGACGCGCCGGCGGGAAGGACCGCCACGATCGTGGCCATCTCCTCGATGGTCGCGTCGCACTCGTCATCCGTGTTGTAGAAATGCGGCGCCATCCGCACGCCGGCTCCCGGGCGATAATCCACGAGGAAACCCCGCCGGATGAGCTCCTGGCAGACAGCGTAACCCTGCGGCACGTCGATCACGACGCTGCCGCCGCGACGCCGGGGATCGGCCGGGCTGTTCAGCCGCATGCCCTTCTCGCCGGCCTTCTCGAGCATCCGCGCCGTCTGCCGCATCGATTTGGCTCGAATGCGCTCGACGCCGATCGATCGGATCATCTCGTAGCCGGGCAGGCACTGGTACAGAGGCGCCACCGACGGGGTGCCGTGCGACCATCGCGCAATGCCCGGCGCGTACTCGTTCGGGCCGGTCGCGAAGTCGAACGGCCGCGCGTGGGCCGCCCAGCCCGTGATCGCCGGCTCGAAACGGTCGATGAGATCCCGGCGCACGTAGAGGTAGCCGGCGCCGGGGCCGCCGAGCAGCCACTTGATCGACCCGCCGACGGCGAAGTGCACCCCCAGGTCCTCCAGGTGGATGGGCACCGTCCCGGCCGACTGGTAGCAATCCAGGATCACGAGGGCGCCGACTCTGTTGGCCTTCTCGACGACCGCCGGCACATCCTGTATGAAGGAGCTGCGAAACAGGACGTGCGAGATCGGGACGACGAGTGTTTCCTCGTCGATGGCGTCGACCAGTCTCTGCGTATCGATCGTGATCCCGTCGTCGGAGGATACCATCGCCACGCGCGCGCCGTATTTCACGTGCGCCTCCCAGACGTACATCACGGACGGAAAATTCATGTCCGTGTAGACGATCTTGTTCCTGCGCCCGGAGGGTTCCAGGGCCGAGGCAATGATGGCCTGAGCCACGGACACGTTCTGGTGCATCGTTATCGTACCGGGCCCGGCGCCCAGGATCTCCCCGAGCGTGTCACCCACCGCCGACGACATCTCCCACCACCCTTCCTCCCAGGCCTGAATGCCG
>JBHHZN010000236.1:0-4080 GCA_046758155.1 Acidobacteriota bacterium
TCACCTATCCCCGGGGCTTCTCGGTCGCGAGGCCCCCGGTAATGGCGTCCGGGTCCGGCCGTTGCCGAGCGCGCATCGTCGGCCGGGTCCGGCAGGTTCACGCCGAGGAGTGCGAGCGGAACCATGCCGTCACCTCGGGGAAGATCTCATCGCGCGAAGTATCGGCCACCAGCAGGTTGGCATGGGTGTAATCCCTGGAGTACCCATCGGCGCGGCCGAACCTGACGTGGCGCTTGTGCGTGGCGCGGGAACGCTCGAGGCCGGCGCGCACCGCCTCCTCGCTCATCGCGGTGCGGGCCGATGAGAGGACCAGGAGCGGGAAATCCACCAGCCCGGCGCCGCGCTCGTAGTCGATGGTCCCATCGACCGACAGGAAACGGCCCGACTCCAGCATTTCGCACAACTGGAGCAGAACGCGAGACGACCCCCAATCGATCAGGGCGTTCGCGAGCACCGACATCACCTGTTCCCTGTTGTCCAGACCGTATCGTCGGCGCAGGATCGCCGGCGCAAGCCACGCCAGCGGCCCGAGGAACACGAGCACGGCGGCCGGTGGGACGGCGGGAAACAGCTTCCCGTAGAATCTCCCGAGACGGACGGGTCGATGCAGGGGACCGAACGTCGCCGGCGCATCGGAAAGGACCGCGGAACGGATACAATCGCGGATCGCCGGCAGGGTGCAGGCCGCATACAGAAGCATCCCTCCCATGCTGTGGCCGAACCAGTGGACTTGACGGGATCCCGTGGTGCCTCTCACGGTCTGTATCGCGGCCGGCACGTCGCGCAGGATGTAGTCGTCGAGGTCCCAATCGAAGCCTCGGCCGTCCTCCCCCGCGGCCCGGCGGCTGCCACCGTGGCCCCGCAACTCCATCACCCACGTGTCGAACCCTTCATCGCGCAGATAACGCGCGAGACTCGTCTGTTCGTTCAGATCCACGTTGAACCTGTTGGTGAGCATCCCGTGACACAAGATGACGGGCTCTCTCTCAGGAACCATCCGGGAGGGTCGATACCTGTACAACGCCAGATCCCAGCCGTCGCGGGTCCGCGCGCGATGGCGCTCGTCGGCCGGCGTGCTCAACCTGTAGCGCCGCTTGAGCAGGAACCAGACGATGGTCATCACCAGGGCGAGCACCATGAAAGCGCTCACCGCGAAGGTGATTCCGTACAGAAACGATCTCACCTCCCCCCCCATCGAAGCTCAAGATCCTCGCCGGCCCGGACCGAGGGCGGTCCCGTCGACCACTCGCCGCGCGGCGGCAGGACCCTCGCGCCGTGCAGCTTCGCGCCATACGCTATCATGGCATGGTCCGGTGGTTACCATGGCCCGCACCGGGCGCCACCCCCACCGCGGCGCCGGCGTCCCGGTGGTCTCTGGAGGTGCCATGAAGATCCCCTACCCTGTGAATCGACGCTCACGGATCCTGGCCTCGGTGCTCGCCCTGGCGGTGGGCAACTCCCTTGCCACGGAGAAGGATGCCAAACCGGCCGATCTTTCGATCATGCCGATCGAGGAGGTCGCCGCGCTCGCGCAATCGATCCGGCCGCGCATCGAACAGATCCGCGGGTTGAAGTTCAAGCGGCCGGTCCCGGTGCATATCGTCGATGATGCCGCTGCCCGCGCCCATTTCAAGAGGCGGCTCCAGAAGTTCTGGCCGGAAAAACAGATGCGTCTCGAGCAGAAGGCGATGATTCAACTCGGGCTGCTTCCGGCCGGAGTGGACCTCGAGGAAAGCCTTCTCACCGTTCTGGAGGAACAGACCGGCGGCTATTACGATCCGGGAACCGACACTTTCTACGTCCTGGGAGATATGCCGCGTTCGAGCGCTCCGATCCTCATCGCCCATGAGCTCACGCACGCTCTGGACGATCAATACTACGATATCGACAGCCTCCTGCAAAGATCCTCCGACAATTCCGACCGTTCCGGCGTGGTCGGTGCCGTGGTGGAAGGATCCGGCATGCTGGTGATGAGCCTCTACATCGTCCAGGAGATGGGAGCTCATCGTCTGACTCCGGAAGCGCTCAAGGATATCGCCGAGTCCGAGGCCGGACGCGGCGAGAAGCTCAAGGCGGCTCCCGAGGCCCTCCGGCGGAGTCTCCTGGCGCCTTACCTGCTGGGCCAGACCTTTCTCCTCAAGGGCAACATCATGGGACTGCTGGGAACCTTCCATCCCGAGGACATCGACAGGGTCTTCCGCGATCCGCCCGCCTCCACCGAGCAGCTCTTGCATCCGGACAAGTACTGGAAGCAGGATCCGCCGGACGTGCCCCTGGCGATCGCTTTGCCGGACCTGTCAGCCACGCTGGGCGAAGGCTGGAGCCTGAAGGGGACCGGAGATCTCGGTGAATTGATGCTCGGCATCCTGGTGGGCACCCCACCGATCGATATCACCTCCGCCTCGGCAACCTTCCCCTCGACCTGGACCAATGCGGCCGCGACCGGATGGGGGGGCGACCGCTGGCAATTGTACGCGCACGGCGCCGACACGGTCACCCTTCTGGCGACCCTGTGGGATACTCCCGCGGATGCGTCGGAGTTCGTCGCGGCTCTTGCACGTCCCGAAGGCTCCCGCCTGCACGTGCGGAGCTCGGGCTCCGCGGTGGTGATCATCGCGGGTGAGAGCCCCGGCCCGATCGAACGCATCGCCTCGGCGGCGTTGCGGCTGATCGCCGGCGGCGGCGCCGCCGCTACCGGTCGCCGCCCGGATCCTCCCCGCGCGACTGGACGTAGCTCCACCCGAAACGGCCCTTGACGCAGAGCATGCCGCGGGTGGTTCCGCTGTCGAGCGGAGACGTTACCTTGACGATCCTGTTAGCCTGCACATGGAGCTGCAGGGTGCAGCCCACGCCGCAATAGGGGCAGATGGTGGGGGTCACCTTTTGCGCCGATTCATCCCACCGTCCACCGACTCGCAGGTCGTGCTCGCTCTTGAACATCAGGGCGCCGGTCGGGCAAACGCCGATACAGTTGCCGCAGAAGACACAGGCGGAATCAGGCAGTGTTCCGTCGAACTCGGTCGCGATGCGCGTGTTGAACCCGCGTCCCGCGACCGTGATCGCGTAGGTGTTCTGGGCATCCTCGCCACAGGCCTCGACACACCTGTAGCACAGCACGCAGCGCGACCCGTCCCGGACATACAGATCGTTGTCGATCCTGACCGGCTGTGCGAGGGTTTCCGCCGCCGGGACGACAGGAAGGCGATGGTGTCCGGGACGGTCCGTTCCCTCTCCCGTCTCCTCCGTCCGCGTCGCCGGAGGGCCGAACCGATCGCGACGCGCCTCGTAGCGCTCCCGCCATGCCTTCAGCTCCCCCGATGCGAGCGAGAGGTCCACCGCCGATCCCAGCAGTTCCAGGATCAGTTTCCGGCTGTGCCGCACCCGCTCGGAATCGGTCAGGATGTCCATGCCCGCCTCCACACGACGCGAGCAGGCGGGCACGAGGGCTCCCGCTCCCTTCACCTCGACCACGCAGAGGCGGCAGGCGTTCGCCGGCCGCAGAACTTTCAGGAAACACAGCGTGGGAACATCGATGCCGCGATCGCGGCAGGCATCCAGGATCGTGGCGCCGGGGGAAACCTCGACCCGACGGCCATCGATGGACAGCCGGAGGCTCATGGGCGGCCCCCGCTTCCGAACAGTTTCCATTTCCTCAAAGCGGACGCGACCGCGCTGCCCGCTGTTCGTCCGAGGCCGCAGATCGACGCGTCCCGCATGACCTGTTCCACCTCCTCCAACAGCGCGGCGTCGGTCCTCGCGTCGCCGGCCCCGCCGGCGAGTCGGTGCAGCGCTTCTTCCTGACGGACCGTCCCGACACGGCACGGCACACATTGCCCGCACGACTCATCCCTGAAGAAGGCCGCTATGCGGAGGACGATGTCGGCCAGATCGACCGTCTTGTCGAAGACGACAACGGCGCCCGACCCCACTGTGGCGCCCGCGGCGCGGGCGTCCTCGAATGTCAGCGGCAGATCCAGATCCTCCGGACCGAGGAAAACGCCGGCGGCTCCTCCGAGGAGAACCGCCTGGACCGAGCCGCCGCCGGCCTCCCAGAGGGGGAAGATGGCCTTGGCGCCCCGC
>JBHHZN010000237.1:0-3964 GCA_046758155.1 Acidobacteriota bacterium
CGGGCGCCACGTCAAGAAGGGCGCGAAGGCGATCTACATCCTGGGCCCATCCCTAGTGACCGCGACCAGGGAAGTCGAGAACGAGAACGGCAAGATGGTCGAAGAAAAGGTCCAGCGTCTCCTCGGGTTTCACGCGATCCCGGTGTTCCGGTACGAGGACACCGAAGGCGACGAGCTCGAGTATCAGAGGATCCCGCCCCCACCGCTGGCTGAAGTGGCCGAGGCCTGGGGCGTCGACGTGAAGTTCATCCCTGGCGGGAACGGCTACTTCGGCGCGTATTCACCGAACTCTGAGGCCATCCGGCTGGCGACGGAAGATGAGGATGTCTTCTATCACGAACTCGCCCATGCCGCTCATGGTCGGATCCTCAAGCGGAACGGCGACAAGCTCAAAGGTGGGCAACACGTCGACCAGGAGATCATCGCCGAGATCAGCGCGGCGATCCTGGCCCGGCTCTACGGGTGCCGGACGCCTTCCGAGGGGCGGTCATTCGAGTACATCAAGAACTACGCCACGCGCGCGGACCTCACGGTGGCCGAGGCTATCTGTCGGACAGTCAAGATGATCGAGCAGGTCATCAGCGAGATCACCACGGCGGCCAACTAACACGAACCCAGTCGCGGGGCCCCCACGTCGGGGCCCTGCTGAAGAGGATGAGATGACCACGAAGCAGATCCAGAAGGCCTTCGATCGGATCTTCTATCCCTGCCCCGGTGCCCAGTACGGTGGCCCACCGACCACGACCCACTCCGGCTCGATCGTCGTCACGAAGAACAGAGTCCACGCGGCCAGCGTCTTCATCGAGAAGTCGCGACGGTTCAAGGTCGACGTCTTCAGTGACACGAAGGAGATGAACGCGACCGAGATCCTGATCCCGATCAGTCTACGGTGAGCCTCGGAGGCTTCGGCCTCCGATAAACCCCAGCCCAGGTGGCAAGGCCTGGGCGACATAGGAGGAAGTGATGAACCTCACCGAGTTCGACGTGATCCTGCTGAACTCATCAGCGGGAAAGGATAGTCAGGCGATGATCGACGTCGTGACGAAGATGGCCAAGGCCCAGGGCGTCAAAGATCGCGTCCAGGTTGTTCACGCCATCCTCGAGGAAGAGTGGGAAGGGACGAAGGAGCTCGCGCAGGAACAGGCTGAGGCCTACGGGCTCCCGATCCACTTCGTCAAGCGATCCCAGGGCTCGCTCCTCGAGCAGGTCGAGAAGAGAAGGATGTGGCCATCATCGACGGCCCGATATTGCACCAGCGATCACAAGCGCGACCAGGTCTCCAGGATCATCACGACTCTGGCGAAGCAAGCCCAGAACAACGGGAACCGCCCCCGGATCCTGAACTGCATGGGGCTCCGGGCTGCCGAGTCACCGAGTCGCGCGAAGAAGAACCCGTTCGAGATCGACCGACGCAATACGAACAGCCGCCGCGAGGTCTGGACGTGGCTCCCGATCTTCAACCTCATGACAGACGACGTCTGGACGATCATCCGAGAGAGCGGTGTCCGTCACCATTGGGCCTATGATGCAGGGATGCCCCGGTTGTCCTGCTGTTTCTGCATCTTCGCCCCCCGCGCGGCTCTGGTCCGCGCTGGTCATCTGAACCCGAAGCTCCTGGAGCGGTACGCTGAAGTCGAGCAGAAGATCGGTCACCAGTTCACGCAAAAGATCAGCATGGTCGAGATCAAGAACGCCGTCGCGGCTGGTGAGCAGCCCGGCGAGATCTGCACCTGGGAGATGTAGCGGTTGGCGAGAGCCGCGATGAGAGGAGAGGCGAGATGAAGACTCAAGAGTTGCTCGTTGTGTCGTTCGGAGCGGGGGTGGACTCGACGGCGATGCTAGTCGAGATGAAGAACCGCCGGATCCGCCCCGACCTGATCCTCTTCGCTGACACCGGAGCGGAGAAGCCTGAGACGTACCAGCACCTCGAGACGATGAACGGCTGGCTCCGGTCGGTCGGCTTCCCCGAGGTGACGGTGGTCCGGTATGTTCCCCCCATCGCGCCCTACAAGGACCTCGAGGGGAACTGTCTGGCGAACGAGACGCTCCCGAGCCTGGCGTTCGGGATGAAGTCGTGCTCGTTGAAGTGGAAGGTGAAGCCGCAGCACAAATACCTCGATCAGTGGGGACCAGCCCTCGAGCTCTGGGCCGAAGGGAAGAAGGTCCGCCGGGCCCTGGGGTACGACAACGGCTGCGCGGATCGGAAGCGGTCGAAGAAGGTCACCGTCGCCGTCGGCCTCGACAACGGCTGCGCCGACAAGAAGCGATCGAAGACCTACGCCGGGAACGGCCAGGAGTCCGAGAAGTATGACTACTGGTATCCGTTGCAGGACTGGGATGTCGATCGTGAGGGTTGTGTTCAGATCATCGAGGCGGAAGGGATCCCTGTCCCGCCGAAGTCCTCCTGCTTCTTCTGCCCAGCCATGAAGAAAGAGGAGATCCTCGAGCTCCGAGACAAGCATCCGGATCTTCTCAAGCGGGCGATCGACCTGGAGAACAACGCACGCTTCGGCAAACACGGCCTCAAGAGCACAAAGGGTCTCGGTCGCCGGTTCGCTTGGGCCGACTTTCTCAACATGACACCCAGAAAGGAGGAATGAAGATGCAACCACAGATCAGACCCTGCACCCGATGCCGCGCCATGATCTTCTACGACGACCAGGACCCCGGTGATATCCAGACGCTATGGAAGAATGGTGTCGCCGTCTTTTTGTATGGTGAGTATAACCCCAACGTCCGGTCCATTGTCGGGGCGGTCTTTCGAGGGATCGGGGCGGTGTGCGCACCATGCCTCAGAGCGACGTGGGTCGTCAAACAGATTCCTGACAATCACAAGGAGGGAACACCATGACAATTCTCAAAAAGCCCGTCCGCCGGCGCACCATTGAACCGTTGAGTCATGCGATTCGCCCGTTGGTGATCACACTGGTCCCTGGCGACCAGGATACTCCGGCGGGGATTCTCTACCTCCGGGAGCGCGGCCGGCGGAGGGAGTACGCCCTGGATATTGCCACACTCTATTTACAGGCTGTCAAAGCGGACGCCGGCGCCCGACGTCGGCTCCGCAAGAAAGGAGGCCGATGATGCCGACGTGGATTAAGTGTTGGGATTGTGAACAAATGTTCGAAACGTATAACACGGTCTGCGCCCGAACATCGTATCCAGTCTCGAACTGTAATTGCGGAGATCCCGAAACTGACCCGGGTGGTGGGTGTGAGCCTTACTGCAAGGCGTGCTTTGAAAAGGAGGGCGCATGATGGCAAGAAGGTCCAGTGTGAAGGGGGCATTGAGGCGGTTGCTCAGGGCGATTGACCAACTCCCCCACTATCACGGGGCCGAGGTCGTTCTCGAACCGCGCCGCTCTCGGTCGATAGAGCTTGAACGCGCAAAGGATGAGGCCCGGAAAGTGCTTCGCCAACACTGCATGGCTAAAAAGGGGTGAGGGTAGATCATGATCCGAGGAAAAGTGATGAATTCAAGGCTTGACAAATGTCACGACATTGATATCTTTCCCACAGCGAGGAGGAGTGCTTATGGCCATAGATACCGTAGGGTTGCGGGCGAGACTCGCAAAAAAGACTAACCAAAAATGGACCCAGGAACGGCTGGCGAAGGAGCTTGGCGTCACCCTCCGCACCGTTCAACGGTGGGAAGCCGGACAGGATCCATCCCCCCTCGCCGAATTTCAGATCGACAATCTCAAGAAAAAGTACCGCATACCATAAAGACTCGGGGCCTGACTATCAGGTACCCGGTTCTTTTTGCGCCGGCTTACCGCTTTGCAGACGTCTGCACTTTAGCTTTGCCGTTGCCCTTGGCTTTTTGCGTGGCCTTAACGCTCCGGCGGCCCTTGTCCGCGTCGATACGAAAGCGCCGGGCCACGGTGACGAGCTCCTTCCCATTCCGGCTCCCGTCATAGGCGGAGACCGTCAAGTGTGGGACCAGGGCCATTTCGAACAGGAGG